>JAUQYY010000076.1 GCA_030587505.1 Candidatus Sigynarchaeota archaeon | reverse complement strand
GTACAACCCCCCTGAGGATGGGTCGGTGTCCTTTGCGAGTCAGAGCGGAGGGCACACGGTTGGTCTTGCAATCATGGCTGATTTCTGGTCGAACATACGGTTCAACAAGATTGTAAGTTTTGGGAATGCAATAGATCTAGAGGTCACCGATTACCTTGAATACTTCGCGGAGGACCCTAAAACCAAGGTTATAAACATCTACGTTGAGGGTGTAAGAGACGGTCCCCGCTTTTTCCGGGCCCTGAGGGAAGCGGTTAGGGTAAAACCCGTAGTCGTCTGGAAGGGAGGCTGGACATCGGGAGGCTCGCGGGCCACGCTTTCACACACTGGTTCGCTCGCTGGGTCAAACAGAATCTGGCGAGTGGTTCTCAAACAGGCGGGAGCGGTGCAGGTCTTCGGTATGGAGGAACTCTGCGACGTCACCATGGCTTTCCTTCGGATCAACCCGCCCCGAGGATTAAACACCGCGATTCTCGGTGGTGGAGGAGGTCAGAGCGTTGTTTCAACCGACGAGTGTGAGAGCGCGGGTTTGAAGGTTCCACCCTTCAGCCTCGAGACAAGGGAAAAGCTGAGCAAGATAATCCCTGACATAGGGACGGGGATAGCTAACCCCATCGACGCCTCCTACTTTGTCTACAATGATCTGAGCATGTACTCCTCCCTATTGGACTTGGTGGATAAAGACCCCAACATTGACTTTATAATACTCCAGCACGAGGCTATGTTGGGGGAGCGAGATGAGGAGCTTTTCAGAATACTTAAAGACGCGAGGGAGCGGTTGGAAAAGCCCTTCGCCCTGGTGCTGTACCCGTCGGGTGGACCTTTCAAGTACACTCCTGAGATGGAGGCTGAACGCTTGAAACTCGTGAAGAAATACTTGGACAATGGATTCCCAATATATCCCTCGGTGTACAGGGCTTCAAACGCGGTTTGCAAAGTGGTGTGGTACTACAACTTTCTCCAACGGTGTGAAAAAATCGAGAGTGCTGAGGTTCCCCTCAAGACAGCGTAGAAATCGAAAACGCGTACGGGCTTCGTTTTCTTCTATTTACTCTTCTGTGAAGGAGGCGATTGACCCTTCCGCTTCTTCCACCGAAACCCTCAGTTTCAGCCCTCTGGGGAGAGAGGGCTTCAACTGCTTGAAGATGTGTTCGGATATTTTTTCAACGGTTGTCGCTTCGATGGGCAGGATTAGCACATCACCTCTTGGGAAAACGTACCTCCTGCCGTTCACTCTGATTTCGATTTCTTCTCCCCTCTCCTTAATTTCAATTTCCTCAGCCTTGGCGGGGACGAGCACGTGGTGATCCATCTCTTGGCAAATCTCTCTCACCACGCGTCTAACGTCCATGAAATCCACTATCATCTGCTTACTGTTCAACTCGTCTGACTCAATCTCGATGGTTATCCTGTAGTTGTGGCCATGGATACGCTCACACTTCGGATGACGTACCAAGAAGTGCGCCGCTGAAAAGTTCAGGTCAGCTCTCTCAACAGTTAACTTGTAAGGCATTTTTCAATCCCTCAAAATGTTCTTGTTTTGGTCAAGTCCTGCTCGATGTCCAAGATCTCATCCCTGTACTTTCTTGCAACAGTTTCCGCGAAGCCTTTTAACTCTTCCTCCGCGAATCCAAGCTCCTTCAGCCCAATCACATTCACTCCGAGAGGGGCGCCCTCACTCTTCACGTTCAGGGCGAAGTGAATCTTGCCTGAGCCGGGTGAAACGGTGGCGATGGCGACACTAAGCTTTCCACCATCCTTGTATAAGTCGGTTCCGTCTCTCCGCAGCTGAACGTGCTTCACCGACTCTACGGTTTCCTTCACTATCATCGAAAATATCCTTAGACGGTGGTACATGAGTCTCAGTGAGGGGGGCTGCTGGTCAAAGTGCTCAACAACAAAGTTAATCGCATCATCCGAAGAAATCACTACGTCCCTTTTTTCTCCTTCCTCAATAAGGTCCTTAAGGTCAACGAGCTCACCCTTCTCCACTCTTAGGGGTCCCCTAAACACCAGAACAGAGTCTCCCTGAACCCCAAACCTTTTAAAGGTCCAGAGAGGCTCAATCTGCTCTCCGCTGTATGTAATAGGCTGATCAAAGGGAACGAAAACAATCTTTATCCCGTTTTCCTCAACTAAGCGTACGCTCAAGGCTAATTCCTCCCATTTGCAACTCTCCTAAAAACACCTGAGTGAATCACCGCCTCATACCATAGTCCTTCAAACAAATATAAAGAATCCGTATCAAGCCTTCTCGGACTCATAGAATTCCTATCACCTTGTGCGCCTGAATCGACAGCGAAACATCGTTCTTGCTGAGGTGTTTTGAAGCTGTCTCCGTAAACTCGAATAACTGTTTTACCATGGGCTTCCTAGCCCCGCCGAGGGGCGTTACAACCTGTATACACAGGGGACACTTCATCTTGGCTAACTCCTTCGCGTACCATTCGATGTTCTCCGGCTTCGTGTCCGCGGTGACCACAACCTTGGCGAAGGTTTTCACGCCAGTGTCTATGAGAATGTGGATTGTTTCGAATTCCTTCTCCACGAGAGCGGTCCAGTCCGAGGCAGCTCCCGAGGACTCGTCCTTGATGTCACAGCAGCAGTATTCGAAAAGGTCAGCCACCCTCGACGCGCACTCGGGCAGGGACCCGTTGGTTTCAAGAAAAAGCGTGTACCCCTCAGATACCAGGTGTTCCGAGACCTCTCTGAGAAAGTCCGCCTGAAGAAGGGGCTCACCACCCGTGAATGAAATCGAGTGAAGATCCCGTGTTTCGAGGAGTTTCACGTGCCTGCACAGCGTGGCTGGGTCTAAGGGATTGGAAAACTCTGTGAAGCGTCCGGTTCCCGGAGTTTCCTCTAACCTATATCTTCGCTCTTTAGGATTCCGGGCTCCAGGTGAGCCGCGTCTCCAGAAGGGGTGCTCCGCGAGATGTCGCACCACCTGCAGCCCTTGGTTCCGAATTCCCCGAGAGCCAGGTTGCAGCCCGAGAGACGAACGATTCGACGGAGGGATAAGCGCATCCCTCCTATATCTGACGTTTCCCATAACACGAGCCGCTGACAGTGCCTCCTTCCCCTTTACCTCCCTCGAGGGATCTGGTAGGAGGAGAACATTTCAGCGACCCATCCGTCAACCAAGAGCATCACCTCGAAGCAGACGTGGTACGTGGGTTTTTATTAGGTGTTTACCTTTTGAGTGAACTTCTTACAATTTAAATTGCTCGAGCCGTTCAGTATTTGAAAATTAGTGTTTGGGTAGGCGATACCCTTAAGTAGGATTAAGGGCACACCTACCCTCTCGGTGACAAAGATGTCAATAGACACCCTGTTTCTGAGCTTAATAATCTTTCTGCTCCTCGTGATTCTGCTCCGCGAACACGCTCGCACCGCGGGCACCCCAAGGGCCCCGACCCTCGAGGGGGCGCTCGACGCCCTCGTCGGCTCGGGCGTCCTGCCCGGAGGAGTCGCGGAGATACTGCGCTACATGGCCCTCAGGAGGCGGAGGGACAGGTACCCCGCCTGGCGATAGATTCGCAAAATTTTTTGGTGTTTTGTGGGGGGTTTGCTTACTTTTCTTGGGTTTTTTGGGGT
>JAUQYY010000064.1 GCA_030587505.1 Candidatus Sigynarchaeota archaeon | reverse complement strand
CTCGTCGTGAAAAACACGTATACCTTTAATGGGAACCCCTTTCACCGTTTTTGTCCCGTCCAGCCAAAGAACCTTCTCGGCACCGCTCTTACACACGTCCTCAACCTTTGAATAGTGGTCAAAATGATCATGGGAAACCAGAATAATATCACCAGCACACCTGGGCTCAGGCAGACCGACAGAGCCACCATGAGGGTCGGTAACAACGGTAACTTTGCTGCCCTTAACCTCAAAAGTTGCGTGTCCCCACCATTTCACCTTCACCAATTTGCGTTCCTCCTAAAACTCTTCTAAATAGTGTTGTAGATTCCGATTATAAAAGTTATTCCCAACGAGTCCGCCCCCTCAAAGCGCACATGTACACGCTTTCCTCTCCACCGCCCCGACTAGTGTTCATAAAAAGAACCGGGGAAGAAAGAATTACCCGGTTGTTCAAATCTCCTGATTATATTTTCGGTTCATCCCTTCCGCTCCCGCCAGTTGAGTCCTCAATTCTTTGAGTGCGAATATTCCATTCACAACAGGTGGTTGATTTTTGGCCCACAGTGTTATCTTAAACGCAGAAACCCAGTTAAGGTACTCGGCTAAAACAGGAACCCTTAAGGGTAAGTTAAGAACTCTCGAATTTTGATCAGGAGGAAATGTTCTCCTCACCCGAGAAAACGTTTGAACAATCACACCGCGGGATTCAAAAGTGTGATTTGGGATTGAAAAATAAGGTTGAGGGGTGCTCGGGTTTTATTCGGCTTTGACTATTGTGATGTTTACTTTTTCACCGTTCAGCTTCCACTTCTTCTGGTAGCCTTCGCTCGTTCCTTTGTTTAGCGTGTTTGCGAGCGTCTCCTCCTTAATGTAGTCACTGTTCTCCCGAATCTCCTGGAACATTTTCTCGCTGCAGTCTATATAGACTTCGATTCTCTGCATGTAGTCCAGATTCATTTCCTTTCTCATGGTTTGTATTCTTCTCACTACCTCTCTCGCCAGGGCTTCTCTCGCCAGTTCTGGTGTGATCTCAGTGTTAAGGAAGAGTTTCACGTAGGTGGTCTGGCCCATAACGTAGTTCTCCTTTTCGATAGTTTCAACCTCGACCTCCTCGGCCGTTAACTCCACAGGGTTTCCCGCGACGTATACCGTGAGCTTTCCCTGCTCCGCGAGTTTCTGCGCAGCTTCTCTGGGGTCTAGCTGCTCCAATTCCTGGACCACTCTGGGTGCGAGGTTCTTGAACTTTGGCCCTATCTTCTTGAAGTTGGGTTTGAGCTTGTACGTGACATACTGGGAGTCGTCCCTCTCGTATTTTACCTCTTTAACGTTGAGTTCGTCCTTCAGTATGTCCTCTAAGGGTTTAATGTAATCTAGTCTCTCCTCTTTTGCTACGACTACGAGTTCTTTCAGGGGGTGTCTGAGTTTGATGTTTCTACTCGCCCTGGCAGCGCGACCTGCGCTCGAAATGTCAACCACCATGCTCATACTTCTCTCGAGTTCGTCGTCGATGAGTTCTTCACGGAACTCCGGAAAGTCTGTCATGTGTACACTCTCCGGCGCCTCTCCGTTCCCCCTGGAGAGATTAAGATACATAGCCTCGGATATCAGTGGGATGAAGGGAGCGAGCAGCCTGTTGAGAGTTTCCAGAGCCTCGAAAAGGGTGTGGTAGGCGGCGATTTTGTCCTCGTCCATTTCCGCCCTCCAGAACCTGCGCCTCGACCTCCTGATGTACCAGTTGCTGAGATCTTCTATGACAAACTTGTCCATCGCCCTCGCGGCCACATGAATCATGTAGTTCTGTAGGCTCGTGTCCACGGTTTTGATTACCCGGTTTAACCGGCTTTTGAGCCATTTGTCCAGGATGTTCTGAGAATCCTTCTTCTCGTATCTGGGATCGTAGGGATTGAAATCGTCGATGTTGGCGTTGGTCACGTAGAAGTAGTAGGTGTTCCACAGGGTGTTCAGGAAGTGGTTCCGGGTCTCTATCACCATCCTCTCACTGAAGCGCTTTGGGGTCCACGGGGGGCTGGACACGAAGAAGTACCAGCGCATCGCGTCCGCACCCTCATTCCTGAAAATCAGGTTCGGGTCAACCACGTTCCCCCTGGACTTGCTCATCTTGACACCGTTCTCGTCGAGAACGTGGCCCAGAGAAACCACGTTCTGGTAGGCGTTGCTGTCGAAAACAGCGGTCGCTACGGCGTGTAAGGTGAAAAACCAGCCCCTAGTCTGATCAATGGCCTCCGTGATGAAAGTCACGGGAAAGGTATCCTCAAAGAATTCTTTGTTCTCGAAGGGGTAGTGATGCTCAGCGAAGGGGGCGGCGCCCGAGTCGTACCAGCAGTCAATCACGTAGGGCTCTCGCTCCATGGTTTCACCGCACTCTGGGCAGGGGAAGGTTATCTCGTCAACGAACGGTCTGTGGGGGTCGAAATCCTCTGGAAGCTTTCCGGCGTACTCCTCCAGTTCTTTGAAGCTGCCCACGCAAACGTAGTGCTTGTTGCTACACTTCCAGATGGGGAGAGGTGTACCCCAGAATCTGTTGCGGCTGAGAGCCCAGTCCTTACCCTCCTTGAGGAAGTTGCCGAAACGGCCGTGCTTGAGGTAGCGGGGGTACCAGTTTATCTTCTCATTGTTCCTGAGCAGATTATCACGCAGGGAGCTGAGGCTAATGTACCAGGTTTCAATAGCGTAGTAGAGTAGCGGGGTGTCGCAGCGCCAGCAGAAGGGATAGGAGTGCTCCAAGACCCCCTCGCGGAAGAGAAGCCCCTTCTCTCTCAGAGCGTCTATGATCTTCCTATCCGCATCCTTAACATACATACCGGCGAAGGGCTTCGCTTCCTCTGTTATGTTCCCAGCCTCATCAACAAGCTGGATAATCGCCAAGTCGTACTTCTTGGCGACCTCAAAGTCCTCGGCACCGAAAGCCGGAGCCATGTGCACAACGCCAGTACCCTCGGTAAGGGTGACGAAGTCCGCGAGAACCACAACGTAGGCCTTTTTCTCTGGTTTCACGAAGTCAAACAGGGGCTCGTACTCCATGCCCTCCAATTCCCGGCCCTTGAACACCCGGAGAATCTTGTAGTCACCCTCAAGGACCATCTGGAGAGCCTTGGCCAGAATAAGGTTATCACCTTTGTGCTCCACGAGAATGTACTCGTAGTCGGGGTGAACGGCCAAGGCAACGTTGGAGAGAAGGGTCCAGGGCGTGGTTGTCCAGGCCAGGAAGTAGGTGTTCTCCTCACCCAGCACCTTGAACTTTATGAAAATCGAGGGATCCTTAACCTCCTTGTATCCTCCGAGCGCCACCTCGTGTGCACTCAGGGGGGTTCCACACCGTGGACAATACAGAACCACGTAGTAGTCCCGGTACAGTTTTCCCTTGTTCCAGATCTGCTTAAGAGACCACCACACAGACTCGATGTAGTCCGGCGTCAGGGTGATATACGGGTTGTCCATGTCCAGCCAAGCCGCCACACGCTCCGTCATCCTCACCCATTCCTGCTCATAGCGGAAAACACTCTCCTTGCACTTGGCGTTGAACTTCGCAACACCGTAAGCCTCTATCTCCTTCTTGCTGTTCAGGCCGAGCTCCTTCTCAATTTCAAGCTCAACGGGAAGACCATGGGTGTCCCAACCCGCGCGACGCGGATTCACGTACTCCCCCTTCATAGTCCGGTATCTTAGGACAATGTCTTTCACAGCCC
>JAUQYY010000063.1 GCA_030587505.1 Candidatus Sigynarchaeota archaeon | reverse complement strand
GTTCTGGTTCTATCCGCCCAAATATGTGTAAACCTGTTGCGTGTGTTTTGTTTCGGTTGTTTCGTGCGAGTATGGTGGGTGCATTTTCTGTATTTTTGGGGTTCTGGGTGCTTTTTTATGAGTTTTTTGTGTGTGTGAGTTTTTGCTTCGATGGAGATTTCGCGGTAGGTTTAAATTGCTGGTTGTGTAATACATGGTAGTGGATGTCGATGAGGGAGCGATCGAGTACTGGTGGGGAGGCCGCGCTTCGTGTAGTGGGCCTCGTGGAGGGGGTTTCAGCAAGGTACGAGTATTATTTGGATGTCTTTTTCATCGCCTGCTATATCTTGGGGAGGCTGCGTGACCCGGTTTCGATTCCCTGCCTCGTGGGCAAGCTGGAGAAGTTCGGAGAGATTCTTTCAAGGCGAAGCGAGAGGGGTATGGAGAGGTGGGAACGGTACCTGACAAGAATCGCTCGGTTTCCTCTGAAAAGCGCGGTGGATGCGCTGATAAGAATCGGGGAGGGGGCGGTGCAGCCTCTCATAGGGCTTCTGGGTAGTGAGCACCCCGAGACAAGAAAGTACGCGGCTTACGCGCTGGGAAAAATAGGAAGCAGAGCGGCGATTCCGGCGTTGAGAAATATTTTTCAAAACGGGGAAGAAGCGGAGCTGGTGCGTGAAGCAGCGGGCAGGGCGCTGCTGCAGATAGACCCTGAAGCGGCGGAAACGGTGCAGGCAGACAGTCTAACACCAGCAGAAGACCCTACGGAACAACCTGGTATAGAGCTTGATTTGGAAACCATCAAAAGGTATTACAGGTCGCCGGACGATCTAGGCCCCCCTCAGAGTACAAACTATCTGTAAGCTTGTACGAGTACGTTAAAGAAGTGATCAGATTCAGAGATTACGTGAAGGACATAAAAAACTGGGAGGCCCCGTTCTACCCCGAAATCCTGGAGCTGAACCTGCCGCAGGAAATAAAAATAGTCGAAGAAGTGGAAAGAATGGATGGACGCTTCCTGCCCTGCCTCTGCGGAGAATACCTCGAATGGGCATACGTGAAATCACTCTCAAAAAGGAAGCGGGAGCAAGAAAGCGGGGGATACTACTACAGAATAATCGACGTGATGTGCATCTACTGCAATAACTGCAAAAGATACACCGGAGTAGAAGTAAGCTTTAACAATGCCCATCCAGAACAAACCGAGTTCCTCTGGTTCTACCTCCCAAGATTCCCAAAGCAAACCGAACTAATCACCCAAGAAGAACTAGAGAAAAAGCCCCAAACACTAGAAGATATAACCACAACCACCAAACAAGAAACCAGAAACCTAAAATGGAGCCATCAATTTCACAACCGTGTCAATTGCTGCTTCGTTGGCGATGTGGACGGGGACGGGAAAAACGAAGTAATAGCAGGAAGCACAGACGAAACTCTCAAGGCGTTCGACGGAAAAACTGGAAGCCTAAAGTGGAGTCACCAATTCGACGACACTGTTTATCGCTGCTTCGTGGGGGATACTGATGGTGACGGGAAAAACGAAGTGGTGGTGGGGTGTGGGGACAACACGCTCAGTGTACTCAACGGGAAAACTGGGGGTCTGAAGTGGAGCCACCAGTTCGACGATTGTGTTTTTTGTTGTTTTGTGGGTGATGTCGACGGAGATGGGCGAAGCGAAGTAATAGCTGGGAGCTGGGATAACACGTTCAGGGTGTTTGACGGGAAAACTGGGGGTCTGAAGTGGAGCCGCCTGTTTGATGACGCTGTGGTGTGCTGCTTCGTTGGCGATGTGGACGGGGACGGGAAAAACGAAGTAATAGTAGGAAGCAATGAGGGCACTCTTAAAGTGTTTGATTTTACTAAGAGTTATGGTGAAGACACGGGCATGATGTGGTAGGTATGTTTTTTATTCTTGTTTGGGTTTGTTGGCGGTTGTCTATCTCCTTTTTTAAGCCTTGATTCCCGGAAAGAAGCCACCATAGATTCCCCTTCACAACCGCTAAAACACGTACACTCCCTCAAAAAACGTACATATTGCACTGTGCCCCTAATCATCCTAAAAAGATAAAAACACATAACGATATTTTATTGTTAGTGTGGTATTGATGGTGCAAAGCATGTCTGAAAAGAAAAAGGATGATGAGAGTACTCGGAAATTCCTTCGCGAGACACGTAAGGCTGTTCCGAAGATGAAGGAGGAAATTAAAAAACGTGCGGAACGTGGCGATACGAAAGCAGTCTCGTTATCTGTTTTCCCAAACGAGTTACTTGATATTGCCAAGGAAAAAGAAAGAGAGGTTAAAGACGTACCAGTTAGCTGCTTTAACTGCCCTCTAAGCAGCCAGCATGATGGAAATCCCTGCAAGTTTTCTTCACCTGGCTTATGTAAAGAAATACAGAACGCCATAGGTAACTTGTTTGAAGGAAAGGCCCAGAAGTGGTTTGGTTTTAAATCTCTAGAAGTTGAAATGTTTGAGAATGACGAAGAAGAATAGCTATACAAAACGTCCTTTCCCTATTTTCATTCTTATAA
This sequence comes from Candidatus Sigynarchaeota archaeon, assembly GCA_030587505.1. GTDB lineage: Archaea > Asgardarchaeota > Lokiarchaeia > Sigyniarchaeales > Sigyniarchaeaceae > Sigyniarchaeum > Sigyniarchaeum tengchongense. The sequence goes on along the minus strand of JAUQYY010000063.1, from coordinate 2,550 downwards.
ATAATTCACACACCTTTTATCGTATTATTCTTAAAACTCTGAGTTTCGGCGGCTCAAAATTTGTTTAGTTTATATACTTTTTCTCGGAAAAGGGGGTAGCAATTAGCTTACGTACACTTAAATGCGTAAGATACCTTTCCTTGATGCATTTAAAAAAACAGTGTGTTGTTTCAACTGGCAGGGGTTGCACATCTATGATAATGAATCTATTCAAAAGAGCCGTCATGAACAGCATCCTGGGGAACTATAGCACTGCGATAAACTATTATCTGAATTTCATCAGCAAGGCTGCGAAGTGCTACCGGGATTTGAAATCTGGCTGTGAACTTCAAAGCGATGATGAAAAAGAAGCTGCAATAAATCTAATAAACGCTTGGTGCAATTTGGGGAACCTACTCAAATTTTTAGGCGATACACGTGAAGCTATTAAATGCTTTTATGAGGCTCTTAAACTTAATCCTAAGGATCCTTTAGCCCTGCGCGAGGCAGGCGATCTCCACCGTAAGAGCGGCGAATACGAAAGAGCCCTCAGATGCTTTGAAAAATGCTTGAAACTTAACCCCCGAGATGTTTACGCATGGATTGGATTGGGAACACTGTATGAGGCCATGGGCAGGCTTGAGGACTCTGCAGAGTGCTATCGGAACGTTTTGAACGTAGATCCAAGAAACGGTATCGCTTGGTATAATTTGGGAGTCATCTACGATAAACTGGAAAAAAGTGATAGAGCAGTGGAATGCTATAAAGAAGCCTTAGAAATCGACCCAGAAAATAAACACGCTTGGGTCAACCTAGGTAATTACTATATGAAACGTTTAGACCTTAGAAAGGCGCTCATCTACTACAACAGAGTTCTCGAGATTGATCCCTACTATGAAAAAGCTTGGTATTACGCAACTTTAGCTTGGGACTGTCTGCGAGATACCCGAAGACAGGTCGAAAAAACCCCTTCATGCGAAAAAACCGTTTTAAAAGGTACTAGTAAAACCTCCAAGAAACGCTAGTATTTTTACGTGTACCCGAGTGAATGTATGTCAAAAAGCGTGTAGTTCTACTTTCTCTTCCTTCTTTTCCGTCTCTGTCTTCGCAGCCTCTTTTTCTTCCATTTCTCTCTCATAAGTAGCACACTCTGAACAAACGCAATTTATCAAGTCTAGAATTGTGACAAGTAAGTTCCTTTAGATAGATTGTCTTAATAAATATTTTTTATTCCTCACAAACACAGCATTACTTCTCTTCATCAGTGAAACTCTCAACACGTCCCTCCAAATTTACTAACCCGGGAGCGTAGCATCCACAAATACCTTTGAATAAAGTAACGTTTAATAATCCCCACATACACGCTTTCATGGTTCTTCCTTCTACCTTTACTTTCAAGAAATTTTTGTGAACCTTATACGTCAGATTGTTTATTAAAAAAGACCCTTTTTACAGTATTGGTTTAGGCCCCCCACTCATGTTTTACTAGGGCTACCGTTAGAATTGTTCCTCCCCGGAGCAACGCCAAAATGGTTTTCGCTCCCCGGTTCCCCCTCGGCATCTGCTTTTCATCATTGTTCGAACAGGAGTCTGACTGACCGGTTAATTTTGGGTTTAAAACCCTCCGAAACTTTTAGACCTCATGAATAATATTAAAAATACTGTATCGTAAAGATTGAAACTTGAAAAAAGGAATGTGAAGGGTGTTTTGAGTGGAAATATTCCGATGTGACAAGCCTCTGATTGGGGTGGTGCACCTTCCGCCTCTTCCGGGTTCTCCGCGAGGCGTGCTTTCTCTCGATGAAATCTGTGAGAGGGCGCTTAGAGACGCGAAGGCTTACTCAGAGGGAGGAATGGATGGAATAATACTCGAGAACTACGGTGACGCCCCCTTTTATCCCCAAAGGGTGGGCTCCGAAACCATCGCGTCGATGACGCACATCGCAACTAAGTTAACTGAGGAAGTTGACTTACCTCTAGGAGTAAACGTCCTGCGGAACGACGCTCTAGCTGCGATTTCAATCGCGTACGCCGTCGGTGGCAAATTCGTCAGAATAAACGTGCTCAGCGGAGCTATGGTAACCGATCAGGGAGTAATCGAATCCGAAGCCCATAAGGTTCTACGCTTCAGAAAAGCTTTAGGCGCAGAAAAAATCAAAATATTCGCCGATGTCCACGTTAAGCACGGCGTGGGGTTAGGAGAGCGCCCAATAGAACTAGAGGCACGTGAGCTTCTAAACCGCTCCCTGGCAGACGCACTAATCGTCACTGGCAAAGCCACAAGTATGGAGGCGGACATAAACGAGATAAGAAGAATCAAAGAAAAAATCCCGCAATCGAAAGTCCTAGCTGGAAGCGGCGTCAACAAGAGCAATCTCAAAAAATACCTCGCCATATGTGACGGGGTGATCGTGGGCACCTACCTCAAGAAAAACGGTGTCACCGAAAACCCGGTAGACTACAACCGCGTTAAGGAATTTGTTACGGCCAGAGATTAGGGGAAACTCTTTTCATGTTTCAGATAATCTTTTAAGTTTTCCGATTTTATAAAATAAAAACTGAATATTCTCC
>JAUQYY010000042.1 GCA_030587505.1 Candidatus Sigynarchaeota archaeon | reverse complement strand
ATGAACAAGGTTCTCATAAAGTTTATCCAAAAGGGCGGAGGAGTGGACTTCTTGGTGTGTTCCTCACACGCCTCTTGCAGACCCCTCGTAGCCGTCCAAAAAAGGGTCCTTAGTTACCCTTCGCCGAGACTCTTCTCGAACCTTTTCTCATATGCCTCTCTTACGGTTTCCACTAGACTGGGATCTACGTGGAGGCTGCTCTCAAGGAGGCTGATTCCTCTTTGCAGTTTCTGTGTTTTCTCGGCGGATTCCAGTACGTTGTTTTCCCTTAGACCTAGCTCGATTTTGGTGAGTAGTTTCCCCTTCTTCAGGTTCCGTTCGTATTTTACTGCGAGTTCTTCAAGAGTGGCTGGTGACTCGTACAGGACTTTTGACTCTGGCTTGGGGATAAGGGGCGGAACAATGTGATACTGTGCCTTCCTGTTTCTCTGGTACTTGATTACGAAGAAGGGAAGGTAAATGGGGAAGGCTTCCTTTCTACCCCCGAAGTGGTGCAGAGGTATGGTTAATCCTCTGGCGTACTCGATTTCCTTCACCATGTTTTCTTTCCATGTGCCGAATAGGGAGTTTATCTCTTCTCTTAGCTGATTCGCCCTAACAATCAACTCTTCGAGCTGATCGATTTCCTCCCGCATCTTGTCTATTTTTTCCTGCAGTTCCCTCTGAATCTTTTTCTCACGCTTTTGGAACTCGGCCTCCGCTGCGGCTATCTCCCGCTCACGCTGCTTGTAGAACTTCTCCATCTCCTTCTGATATTTCAGGTACTCTCTCTCAATTTCCGCGATTGACTTTTCGGCTTCTCTCAGGGCTTTGCTGGCTTCCTGGATGGTTTCGAAAATCTTATCCATATCTTTACTATAGGCTGCGCTTCGAATGCTGTTCAACTTATCCGAGATGATTCTTGCATGGGTCTCAAGGGAGGATAGGGGTTGCGGAAAGTCCTTGGAGAAGGCCTCCTGCTCGGCTCTCTTCAACCGCTCCCTCATGTTCTCTCGCTCGCTCTCTATCTTCTGCTGAGCCTCGGCCCTGAGTTCAGCTTCCCTCTCCCGGAAGTCGCGCTTCATCTCGCTCAGTTTCGCTTCCATCGATTGAATACGTGAGTCGACTATTCTGAAGAAAGAATCCTGCTTTTCAGCAGCCTCACTCACTATGGAAGCCTTGGGAAACCATTTAGTCACACTCAGAAACACTTTGTCATCGGTTCTTATCAGGGGTTCAATCACCTCGGACTCCTTAACATCGGTGACTTCCCTGAACTTGGGTAAAAGACTCCTCACATCGGCTGCGAAATCCTCTCCCACCCAGCCAGATAGGCTTACGGCCTTCGGCTTGGACAAAAACTGAGCCCTAGCCAGCTTCACACACTTGCCGAGAACAGAAACGAAAGATTTGAAATCATCGGTCTCCAGATCCCTAAGCGGGTATTCTAGGTTTAGCGGTGTGATGTCGATTCTCGAAGAGAACAAGCCGCTGCCATCAAGCACCAGACCCTTATCCTCGTCCACCGGAAGAACAACCAGTGGAAACAAAAGTTTTGAGATAGCCTCCAGCATCTCATCGGAGGCCCTTTCACTCTCGGCTAACATGTACGCGTAGGCAAGCTCGATGCTTTCCTCCTCGGTTAACAATCCTTCGGGACGCTCCAAGAGGAAGGGAGAACACCAAATCCTTTCAAGGTACAACCACGCCCACTCCTAGAAAACTGGATAATCGCAAACTCGAAAGTATTTTTCTCAAAGAACCACTACATTAGTGTTGTAACCGAGCCGCGGTTTAATAGCTTTTCCCTAGATGAATGGTAAAGAAATGTTCCCGCCTACGGGTTGGATAATTTTCTCCATCTTGAAGGCTTTTTTACCTCTTCCTTCTCCGTCTCCTCTTCCACCCTTTTGTATATTGCTGGCCTAACGTGGAGTGTTAACCCCTCAAAACCTATGATTTCCACTTCTTCCCCCTCATAGGCGTAGGGTTTCTGCTTGCACACAGCGCTCCACAGTTCCCCCTCAACGTTCACCTGGCCCTTGGGGTCGATATCCGTTTTGGCGATTCCGATTTTACCTATGAGCGAGTCGATTTCTAGCTTGGACTGGAGTTTCCTAACTTGGTATCCCTTGTAAGCCACGTACCCGAAAAAGACGCCCAAGACTATGCACGAAATCATAATCGTGTACTTCAGAGTGTTCACAAAATACGCGTATTCGACGGGAACCTCCAACCGCAAAAGTACAATGACCGCAATCACCATACAGGTGATACCACCCACCGCGAGAAGCCCTATTCCCATCTTTGCCTCAAGAATCATCAGTACTATGCCAACCCCCATGAACAGTAGGGAAACCAACACATTGATTACCCATGGATCCCAAGCCATGTAATCACCTCAACTCCAAGAGATAACAACCCGCACAGAGACGAATAGTCATTCATCATTCAAGCCATCCACGCGCGCACTTTAACACGCACCGACACCAGCCAAAGCGGCGTGGGCCCTCTGCGGAAACAGTTTTCGGGTTCCGGATTACCCTCATGCCTCCTAACATTCCTTCTCTCCGAAGTGATGGTTTATTATGTTAATTAATGTGCACAAGGAATATAAAAATATACTTAAAACCCATTTTCGCACATTTGTGAATGCTTTTGTAATATTTGAGACTATTCAACAATCACGGCGGATGTTTCGAAAATCTCGCTATGTCTCGCCGAGATAAACGCGCGAATGTCGCTCAGTATACCGAGAAGAATACAAGGACCCGAAGAACTTCGCAGAATCTGCGAAAAATGGGTTAAAAGGAAACTCACACTCTTAAAATCGCTTGGAGTGTTATCATGAGAGAAATTTCCCCCTAGAACTCAAAGCTAAAAATGAGGAAACTGAAAGTATGCACCCTCTACTCGAAACACTCGGTGTGGGAGATCGCATCAATCCGCCATCAATCTTCGGTTGTTACTGGCCGATTAGAGCTGTTTTTGGTCGCGAGCTTAACTCTGGGTATTAGGTGGTATATTGCATCTTTTTGTTCCGACTCCTCTCTTTCCTCATTAGGAGAGGGGCCAGGAAAGGTGGGTGTTGGAGGATGTGCGGATTCGGTAGGGGAGGGAGTAAAGCTCAGAGAGGAGAGAGTGGCTACGTCCCGTTCAGGAGTGTGGGACAGAGACGGTGAGGAAAAGTCGTCTGAGGGAGGGGAAGGCTCTCTCGAAAGGGGTTGGAGGAAGTTTCCTATAACTGTTGAGGATTCAGTGTCGCCGTTCCTGTCATCGATTTCGGGAGTCTGCGGAAGAGTAGCTTCCTCTTTCTCGATATCAATGTAGTCGGGCTTGAGCTTCCTGAAACCATATACTTCTTGAATTATGGTTTTCATTTGCTGCTCTAGGATTTTTAACCGGCGGTTGATGCTGGAGACTTCCTCAAACAGGATTTTGGTCATGTTCTCAATGTATTCGGTTCTGTCCCGATGACTCCCTTTCAACGCTTTACTCTTCTTTGACAGAAACAAGTTTTTCCCACCTTTCCTTTAAATCCTTTGATAATAGTTTCACTAAAAAAAGTGTGTGAGATGAGGATGTTACACCAGTAGCTTTCCTCCCGTCTCAGTGAAAACATTGAAGAGGCTTCCGAGAAACTAAAGCTTTCCGCATACCGCAACCCTTCCGAGTTATAACACAGCTAATAAAGGTTCCGACTTAGCATTCAGGCCACGGAATTTTAAGCCGGTGAATGAATTTCTGTGTACTTTCCTCTCCTTATGATTCATCCCGTTGAGGGAGGCGGATTGTTAGCGTTTACAACCCGATGCTTGGTTTATTGTGTAGTAGTACAACAAAAAGATTTATATACTCTCCGTCCTTAATTGAAAAATAAAGCCCAAGACGCTTGGGGTGGTGTCATGATAGCCAAAGCGATTTCCCTGATAAACATGTCCGAGAGCCTAAAGTTTGCTCTCGAGAAGGGATGGTATGACAGAGCATTGCTCCTCGCAGACGGAATAAAAAAGATCACGGAGATATTAGAGAGGGAAATAGAAAGCACTCAAAGTATCGTTGAATCATTAAAAATATCAGAAGAACTCTTAGCTCTGTACGAGGTTTAAACAGAAAAGTGACGTGAGAATAATTCAACAAATTTTATAATTTATAATCTCTTATTTTAATATAACCAGTCAATTAATATAATCCACTTTTTATCAGAACTTATATAAGCAACTACAACAATTTAAGCACCTACAACACCCCTCCATCAAAGCCATAAAGATTAAATTAAATTGGTATCACTAAACCCTTACTAAAAGGCAACTGTAAAAGGTTAAATAGAATCCAAAAACATTCTCCCACGTTTTAGGTGAGTACTTATGTTTAGCAGCACCAAACTAATTAAGATAAAACACCTCTTTCAAAACTGTCGAATGAGCAATATCGCTGGCTGGACCAGTCTGGTGATCATCGGGTGGGCGACAACGTTCAATCCCGGACAGTTCCAAAACATATTCCAAGTCACGTTCAACATTTTCATACAGATTCTACCCCTCGGCGTCTTCGCCTTTCTGCTCACAGGCTCCTTCTTCTCCATAAACAACGCATTCGACATACAGGAAGACATAAGCGCAGGCAAAACAAGCAACCTCGTGGCAAGAGGCTTCATAACCAAAAACGAGGCAATTTTATTTAGCATCCTACTAGCCATGGCAGCCGTTGCCTTCTTCTCCTACATCGGAGGACTCTTAGGATTCCTCTTCTCAATCACTTGCGCAGCGCTGGGGTTCCTCTACTCGGTTCCACCAGTCAGGCTCAAGAAAAGACCCATACTGGATATAGTGTCCCACGGACTGTTCCTGGGATCGCTGCTAATTCTCATCGGAACCACCGCCTACGGCGGTACACTCAACCAGACCGCCTACTTCTTCGCCGTCGGCTTCTTCGTGGTGTCCTGCCTGTTCCAGATGCAAAACCTACTCGGAGACTACTTCATTGACAGGGACCTAGGAATCAAAACCACCGCAGTGCATCTCCGCTCATGGAAGAACGGGAGGTACTTCTTTTTAGCGTTCGCTACTGTAGGCCTCATCGGAACGGTTGTGTTTGGATGGTACCTCAAAATCGATTGGCTGCTGGTTCTTCTCCTCGTCACCATTCAGGTGGTAAACATTATCGTCTATATGCCCTGGTTCTCTGTGTACAGAATCTACCTGTATCAGCTAAAAGTACAGCCAATCATCCTAATTGCGTGGGGTGTAACCCTCCTGATAGCAACAATAATTATGGTTTAGCCGCAACAACCCACATAAAAACATAGGCATAGAACACTTTCCCCAGAAATACCACAGAACAGGTGCGGAAAGCGAACAAACGATGATACAATGATAATTAAGAAAAAGGGGGTTTAAAAACCAAAAATAGAGAATCCTCTCAGCGCTCAGTCACGTACCATTACTTGGTTCTCTTTCCTTCTATGTACTCGTTTATCATTTTTTCTGTTTCAGTTAGTGAGAAGGGCTTGGGCGGTTTCTTGAATCCGTACGCGCAGAGTGTGTCTATTGTTCCGTAAACGTTTCTGTCGAGAGCTATTTTGACTCCGCGTATCACGTCAATCAGTATTGACGACGAGTTAGGTGCGTCAACGGTTCTCAGAGTTATGTCGATTGTTATGGGCGTGTTGTTGAAGTATCTTCCCCTTATCCAGAAGTAGGAGTCCCTAGCGTTTTTCATAAAATCAACGTAATCGGTGGTTCCCGCTATGATCGGCACCTCGTAGGGCACAGACGCCTGAATGATTCTCCTCTTAACCTCCCTTTTGATGTCGCCTCTCGCCTTTTCAAGCGTGTTCAGGGATTCGGTGCCTCCTCCGATGTCAAGCTGGTAGGTTTCATCTATTTTTACACCCCGCTGAACAAGGAATTCCAGCAACGATTTGTGCAGGATTGTTGCGCCTATCTGGTCCATGACATCATCCCCAACCAGGGGGAGCTTTGCTTCTTCGAATCGCCTGGCCCACTCTCTGCTACTAGCGATCTCGGTGGTGGTTGCGTTGATGAATGCGCATCCCGCACTGATCGCCTGCTCCGCGTACCACCTGGACGCCTGTATCGCACCGGTTGGGAGGAAGTTTATGACTATCTCTGTTTTTGTTCTTTTCAGCTCCTCTGCCACGTTCACGCTTGGCCGCTCATCCACCTTTATCTGGTCACGCAGATATTCTCCGACGCCGTCATGAACCTCTCCCTTTTGAACGGTTACCCCGAGGTGCTCGACGTCAGCCACTTTTCCGTAGCGGTTTGTTTCCGCGAAGATCGCCTCTGACAGGTCCTTTCCCACCTTTAGGGAGTCAATGTCGAAGGCCGCGGTGAACTCTATGTCGCTGGGCCTGTAACCTCCGAAGTCGTGAAACCTTATTCCCACAAAGTCTCCATTCTTGTATGAGCTAATTCCTTGAACAAGAGAGGAGCAGCAGTCACCTACCCCTACTATTCCTATTCTGATCCTGGGCATTGAACTCACCCTCTGTTTTTGTTTACTTTCTTCTACTCCTTGGAGCTTAAATCATTAACTCAAAAGCGCTTGCCAGCATCGAAAAATGCGAACTATTTAACCTTTCTGCTGAGAACGGTGTACATAGGAGTGAACAGGTTGAAGATCCACTCAAGGATTCGGATTCTTCTTATTATTCTCATAACACCGCTGTTCGGCAGGTACTTGTCCCACTTCGGAGAGTTGATAACCGACTGAAACTTAACCGAGAGAAGCAGGCGGATGAGATTCTCGTAGGAAACAAGCCTGACCGGGAAGCTCGTCCCGAGTCCGGACATACGTATGAAAACATCAGCCAACGGCTTGGGTAGCAGCGTGATGCCGAAAAGCCCCGTGTGTGATTCAACAGGGTATCTTTTGTTAGGGGTTGTGAGGTAAAGGTATCCACCCACCTTTAACACACGGTAAATCTCGCGTACCAGTTCCTCCTGCTCATCCAGATGCTCAATCACATCGTTGCAGACCACCAGATCAAAAGTTTCGTCTTTAAACGGGAGACGAATCCCGCTGGCAAGAATTTCACTTACCCCGCCGTGGGGTGGGAAATCGTCTTCTGAGTCGTTGACATTAATGCTTGTGAGTTTGATGAGCTTCTTATCAAGATCAAGCCCAACTACCCTGTTCCGTCTGTTAGCAAAGGATACGCAGACGCCTCCGGCTCCGCAGCCCAGGTCCAGGATTCTGAGCTTGGAAACCTTTGGCAGGTACTCCCCCAGGTGTTTGAGGTACAGTTGCACTCTTTCCTCGGTGTTCTTGTACCAGTCCCACCAGTTCTGGTAATTGTCGAAGCCTTCCAGGGGTTTCAGGTACTCTCTCAGAGCTTGGTCAAAGTTTTTTCCCAATTCTGTTCACACCCATGTGAATAGAAATATTACTAGGATTTGCACGCAGCTAACTCTTTAATTTTTCTATTCTTAAACCCATTTTTCGCAGATTCTGCGAGGTTCTCAGCGGAGCTGGGGCCCTCTCAACGTGGAGACTTACCTTGCGGAGGTCTCCCAAACCGTTCTTGTGAGTCTACGGGTTTAACGGGGCTAATTCTCCGGAGAGCCCGCAGATACCACTGTAGGATTCACAAATGTGCGAAAAATGGGCTAAATATACTTAATCAAAAACTTCCAAGTGAAATCTTTGAACTCACCGTGGAAATCTTTCCTCCCGCAGGGTAAAAAAAGAGAAAAGAAGTGGGCTGTGTTCACATAGTTAATCTGCATTTGCTCGGATCGTTTACGTATTCGCAGGGAGCTTCCATTCCCTCACGA
>JAUQYY010000036.1 GCA_030587505.1 Candidatus Sigynarchaeota archaeon | reverse complement strand
CTCCTTAGGAGCTCGCGTGTCGCCCCTCTGATGTCTTCGGGGCGCTCCCTCCTCAGGCGCCGCGTGATCGCCTGTGGTGTCGGGAACGGGTCCAGGAGGCTCTCCATCAGGCTCTTTATGTCCGTTTTCTCCCATCGCCGGGTCACCACGCTTCCGAGCGACGAGGTGAAGGTTCCCGCCGAGCACTGGATAACCGCGTGGAGGGTTATCATCCAGGCGGGGTTACCTGTCCCTCCGCCTCCTGAGGGCCATGTAGCGCAGTATCTCCGCGACTCCTCCGGGCAGGACGCCCGAGCCGACGAGGGCGTCGAGCGCCCCCTCGAGGGTTGGGGCCCTTGGGGTGCCCGCGGTGCGAGCGTGTTCGCGGAGCAGAATCACGAGGAGCAGAAAGATTATTAAGCTCAGAAACAGGGTGTCTATTGACATCTTTGTCACCGAGAGGGTAGGTGTGCCCTTAATCCTACTTAAGGGTATCGCCTACCCAAACACTAATTTTCAAATACTGTAGAAAGGGGAATCTATTTAAGATATGATTGGTTAGAAACTTTAGCCTTAAACACTGAGACTCGTAATGTGGGTGCTTGATATGAGAAGGTTTAAATTCGAGTTACCTAGTGGGGTCTCATCTCTCATAGCCTTTGGAATAATTTTAGGGATTGTACTCTTTGTTGTGGGCGGAGGAATTTTTTTGCTTGTTAATAACCCTTCGTTTTATAATCCCACCGGCATGTCACTCGTCAACATCAGCCTGCAGGATCAGTATGGGATAGAAACGGTGCTGTCTATAGCGTTTGTATTCATTGGTTTTGCGGGGTTCCTGCTTATCTACGAATCCACGAAGCATGTTTATAACGCGAGCTACGCCACAAAACTACTTATACTGGGAATAATAATGATAGGGGGAGCGATTCTACTGCTTCAGTGGATGATAATACCCAAGGCTACTTGGCTGTATCCATGGGCCCGATAAAAGGGGCCCCCTCTACCTAGCTTAGGAGTTACCAAGGCTCTCTCTTGAGTTTTAATTTGTAACCAATCATATTCGCTAGAAGATGTATCATCGGTGTCAAAACGAGTAGTATGAGAATAATCTCTATTGGGGGAATATACTCAACAAATGAAAAGATTAACGCACCAATTACAAAATCTGACTGATCTAGGACTGGTGCCGGTTGACCTCTTTGAAGATCTAGTCTCCGTTTTATGAAGGAACCTATTAAATCGCCTATTAACGCTCCGAAGGATAATAAAAATCCATGTAATATAGTAGGAGCCAGTAGTGTTTTCGAATTTGTGGGTAAACCCATTAGAATGAAAAACAACGGGGAGAAAGTTAGCCACTGATAAATTAGGAAATGTATAATGATCGGGGAAGCGCCTGTAGTGAATGCAAGATAAATCCAGAGTCCAATTGGTGTATTGGATTGGAGCCAAGGTAACGCTACCTGTTCTCCGAAAATAAACTGTAAGGCACCTATTATGGTTCCAAATGCTGTTCCTCCAACGAGTCCCCGAACCGTCTTACCGTCTCCGAAAATACGCCGGTTATCTATAAAGTTATGTCCGAAATCTAAGGGTCTATTCAGTCTTTGGCCTCTACCAAAAACAACAGCCAGTCCATTTGCTGCATAAGCAGGCAAAATAAACCAGAATGCAAATATAATGGCAGGTAAAATGTCCATGTCTTTTTAGTACCTCCAGTCAAGCAATTATTTTTAGTTTTCAGTTATGCTTTTTAAATTATTTTGTGGTGAGGTATTCACCGATTGTTGCCGTAGCCCCCTTTTTGTTAATAGAACATTAACCTCTTTTTCTTGAGAAGACTTAAGATTTTTGATTATACTAATCCGTCTTAGGCCCATCTCAAGATATTCCATTTTTATGTCTATTGATGACCAGTAGGATATTATAGTTCCACCTGCGGGTTTGATTCGATTTACATTCTCTCGAATGTCGGCGGAAACTTGATTTGTTACAATAACTGCCAAATTATATTTGCTTGCCAGGTTTAATAGTTCTGCCATTTGTCTGTTAAGCTCACGGTTTAAAGCGACGTTTTTAGCGAGATGTGCTAGCTCCGCCCGATACAGTTTTGTTGCGGTGTCTACAACTATTAGCTTCACCCCCTCAACTATAAAAGACTCCATCTTATCAATCAGGTAGGATTGCTCAGCGAAGGATTTAGGCCTAATGACAGTTAAGGATTGCAGAAGGCTCCTAGGCCTGACCATTTGCAATAATCTTTGCGGGTGAACACCACGCTCGGTGTCTAGATATATAGTTTTCATGCCTCTCCTTGCAATGTTTAGTGCGCACTGAACCGCAAACGTGGTTTTTCCAGTTGCAGAAGCCCCAAAAATATGGGTAATTAGACCGAAAGGTATCCCGCCTCCAAGCGAATTATCAAGGATGGGTATGCCGGTGGGGAGTTCTGAGGGCGTGTAGGCTTTATCGTCTTTTGGAGTCATTCCCAACTCATCTTTGTTCAGATTTTTTACTATTCACCAAAAGTGGCGGTTATTATAAGAATATGAAACGGTTTAATCAACAGTTGATTCGAGTCAATACTAGCTAGATATTCATATTTTAACACATATATTTATTTGAACCTAGTCCCTGTTGGAATGAGAACATTTTAATCCAGCACTCTCAATCCGCTTATCCTCCATGGAGGTAACTGAAAAATTCAACGAACAAAAATTTTATTATAAAAAGTGAATGTTGTTAAATGAGAACTCAGAAGCCTAATCTGGGTAATGGGCTCACTTAAGAGCGGAAGGTTAATTTTAACATCGGGGTAAACTAGTACGTAATTTCAGATAGTTAAACACATTAAATCAATGGAGTAGTAGGCCTTGGCAGAGATAGCAGTTGTTACCAGCAATATGCGGTTATACTACAGGGTTGTTCAGGAACTGAAGAGAGAGGATGTGCCCTTTCTCAGCATAAAGCCTGGTGAGAGGATTCCACCAGAAATAAAATGTGTTATAACATCAGACAATGAGAAAGATTTAATTCTCCACCCAAATATTTTGGTGCTGGATACCGAAGAGCTTGGGCATCTTGTACCAAAGTTACGCTTCATTTTAACGGAAGGCGAATCAACCCTTATAATTGGAGTAGACCCCGGGAAAACATATGGCATAGCCGCGCTCATTAACGAAAGCGTGTTGGATACCTACAATGCGTTTTCTTCGAAAAACGCATCTAAAATTATCAGAGACATATTGAGAACCTTCCCTGCTGTGAAAAAGGTTATTCGCCTCGGGACGGGTGCTCCAATCTATTACAAACAGCTTTTGGAGCTTTTAGAGGATGTAGATGCGGAAATTGAACTTGTAAACGAGTTTGAAACCTCAAATGGTCCTAGAGCAACTAAAGACACCAGAGCAGCTATAGCTATCGCAAAGAAAAAGGGATTAAAACCGCAAGAATTTAAAAAATTAAGGAAGATAAAAAAGGGGGTAATTAGACACATCCAGGAAATGAGCCGAAAAGCGTCCCAAGGCAAAATTACGATAGACGAATCTAATGCGATAAAAGTTGCGAGAGGAGAAATCAGTCTGGACTTTGCAATCGCATCACAAAAAAGAAAAAACACGAGGAAAGATTCTTGAAAAAAACAATTAAAACGGGTTCAAATCAAACGTTTCTCGTAAAAGGTCCAGCAAAAATGAGGATTATTGAGGGAGAGATTTCAGTACTTGGAAACACTCTGGGAAGAGAGGAGAGCATCGTTATAGCGAGGGGTAAAGCACTTCCGATTCAAACCGTTTCAGAAGCGACACTTGAGGTTAATATGGACAATGAAGAAGCAATTGAACCCTTGAACACTCCTTTTCCTAAAGAGTGGAAAAGCGTCGCAAATATTTTCAACAAGTTAGAAGCGCCAGCAATAATACCCATACTGGGAGATGTGGACACTGGTAAAACATCATTAACAACTCTTCTAGCAAACACCGCCTTTAAAAAAGGCTTCAAGGTTGCGATTGTCGACGCAGATGTCGGACAGAGTAGCATTGGTCAACCGTGTTTCATCAGTATGGGAGTTATGGAAAAAACGGTTTCTAAACTGTCCGAAATAAAGGTAAAAGGAGCCTACTTTATCGGTTCGAATACGCCCTACCGGGTTATGCACAGAACCGTGGCGGGAATGGAGGCGATGGTTAAAAAAGCGCTAAGTAATAGTGCGGAAATAGTTCTCGTAGACACGTCTGGATGGGTGTATGGAAGAGGCGCAAGAGAGCTTAAGACAACCGTAATTTTAATGCTACAGCCCAGAATTCTGATTGCACTCCAAAGGAAAAATGAAATAGAACACCTATTAGCCCCCTTTGAGAACTCCTCCATCAGAATTATACGGCTCCCCGCCCCGGAAACATACAAAAGAAGTAGAGAGAACAGGAAGTTTCTCAGGGAAATCCTGTACCGAAAGAGTCTTGAGGGCGGCCGAGAAATAACTCTAGGCTTTGAACAGATTGGATTAAGATACACTCTACTAGGCTCCGGCTCTCAACCAGACCCAGAGAAAATACAAGAAATAAAACAGGTTTTAGGGTGTTCCCCGGTTTATGCCGAGGAATCTCCAGATCTGCTGTACGTCATACTACCAGACGAGGAGGTTGAGATGACAAGAGAGACAACCAAGTACTTAGAGAAACGCTTAAGAAAACTCGAAGTGTATATCGCCCAAAAAAAGGATTTTGAAAACCTCCTAGTCGCATTCCAGGACCAGAACAATGAACACAGTGGCATAGGAATAATAAAAAGGGTGGATTTTAAAAATAGGAAAATAACATTCTACACTTCAGCGAAGAAGGAGAAAATCAAGTTTGTACAATTCGGACTACTGAAGGTCAGCGAAGAAGGAGAAGAACTAGGCCGCACCAGAATACTCTAAGATTTTTAGACGTAAAAGGAATCAACAATCCTTACTGAAGTTCAAACAGGTAAAAGTGGAGGGCAATTTCTGGGAGGGTAAAACTCCTCGACTCGGTTCCAAGTGTCCGCGGCAGTTGAGAGAGGGTACGAGAAGAGGGATACGGCGCTATTTTCTGCCGATCCATCCTATCTCTTTTACGATTTCTCCGGTCTCAATGACTTCAAAGGCTTTTTTCAGCGCATCCTTCTGGTCTTGTACCGTAACATCCCGGCCCCCTAGACCGGCTATGAATTCTAGTACCGGAGGACGTTTCTCTTCGGTGTACAGGGCAGCTTTAATTTCAGAAGCCGACGCGCCGCCTTTCCCAGCGGAAAGATTTCTATCTATAACGGCGATGGCCTTGACTCGGCGGGCAATTCTACATATCTCTTCCTCAGGGAAGGGCCTGAATGCTCTCAACTTAACCGAGCCTGCTCTGTAGCCCTCCTCTCTTAACTCATCCACAGCAACCATAGCCTGATCGGCAAGAGAGCCCATACAGAAAAGGACAGCATCCGCATCTTCGCACCTATACTCCTCTACCAAGGCACCATGATACCTACCGAACCTCTTTTCAAACTCAGAAGCGACCTCTACGATTTTCCTTTTAGCGTTTTCCTGAGCTAAATGTATAAGATACTTAAATTCGTAAAACCAGTCGTCAGGATTCTGCAGATTCCCGTGAGTGATAGGATGGTCCACGTCCACACGTATATGAGGTGGGTTATACGGAGGGAGGAAAGCGTCAACCTCCTCCTGTTCGGGAATCTCAACCGGCTGAGAGGTGTGACTGATAGTAAACCCTTCGTAACACACCATAACGGGCAGAAGAACATCAGGGTCCTCCGCTATTTTGAATGCCTGTATAATCGAATCAAAAGCATCCTGATGATTCGCGCAGTAGATTTGCACCCAACCCGTGTCTCTCTGAGAAATCGAATCAGTGTGATCCGCCCAAATATTCCAAGGCGGCCCCAGAGCCCGGTTAACCACAGCCATAACAATAGGAAGCCGGGAGGACGCCGCCCAGTGCACCATCTCGTGCATAAGGGCTAAACCATGGGCCGAAGTAGCAGTAAAAGTTCTTACGCCAGTAAGAGACGCACCAATGCAAGCGGCCATAGCAGAGTGTTCAGACTCGACACGCACGAACTTAGCATTCAGTTCGCCGCTATCAACAAAATCGGATAATTTCTCCACAATACCCGTCTGCGGCGTTATTATCCCCGCGCAAGAAAACTTGCTCAGTTTGGATAAGCCGCTATCACCGCAGGCCTCGCCAGTTTAGCCGCGTGCGCCGCAGCATAGTTTCCAGTCGTTATTATAACCTTCGCCATGCACTACTCCTCCTTTTCCCTTACTAAACGCATACTCTTTCTAGGACACACAGCCACACAAACTCCACAACCCTTACAATAAGTATAATCAATCACAGGATACCCATCCTCATCCACACTCATCGCAGATTCAGGACAAAACATCCAACAAGACAGACACCTATTACAGGTCTCCCGGTCATAAACCGGTCTAAACACCCGCCACTCACCAGTAATCCCCATACTCGCCTTCGAAGGCTTAGAAATGGGAATCGGCGTCAAATCCCGCCAACTGTGAAACTGGGACACCCGCTCACGCCTAGAAACAGGCATACTACCATCGATGTACTGCTCATTAGGCACAATACATTCCTTCGTCTCCTCATACGCCATTTCAACAGCTTTGAGATTCTTCTCACCAGACCCACCCGTAAACCGTTCACCAAGCGCCTCCAACATAGAGTCCAAACTAATCAAACCAGTAGCCTTCGCGAAAGCCCCCAGCATAGGCGTAGCGGAAAGCGCTAACCCTGCTACCTCCAAACCAAGCTTAATAGAAATAGAAGTAGCATCCACCGTAAAAACCTTAGCGCCCTTGGGAAGCTTCCCAACCTCACTAAGTATCTCAGAGTTCTCCGGAGCGTTAATAATAAGAATTCCTCCCGCCTTCAAACCACCAGTAATATTAACCATACCAGACTCAAACAGTGTGGGATCAACAACAACCACTATATCAGGAGTATACACATTAGAGTGAATTCGAATAGGCTCCTTCGAAAAACGCGTATAAGCCGCAACAGGAGCACCGCGACGCTCCGCACCGAAAAAAGGTATCGTCTGAACTCCTCTAAATCCTTCATGGAACGCAGCCTCAGCTAAGATCCGGGCCGCCGTAACCGTACCCATACCGCCGCGACCATGCCATCGAGTCTCATACACCTGAGCCGGCATTTACCTATGTACCTCCAAAGCAAGTGTTCCCATCAACGAAAGTATAAGTTTACTAGGTTTACATAATTCCGTGCTTAAAACAGTTTTGGGTAATAAAATTTGACTAGAATGGGAAGAAAAAACATCCTCCAAACTTAAAATTTACGCAAGACACCCAGACAGTAAACAAGCACAAACGAGAAACACCACCCGAGGAACACTAAACCCTACCAACCAGCGGTAAGAA
Source organism: Candidatus Sigynarchaeota archaeon (assembly GCA_030587505.1). Classification (GTDB taxonomy): domain Archaea; phylum Asgardarchaeota; class Lokiarchaeia; order Sigyniarchaeales; family Sigyniarchaeaceae; genus Sigyniarchaeum; species Sigyniarchaeum tengchongense. The sequence goes on along the minus strand of JAUQYY010000036.1, from coordinate 29,502 downwards.
GAAAAACCAGGAAAAATAGAAAGTAGAAAAAGTATGCAGAACAATTAAAAAGACGAGAAGCAGACCCCCAAAGAAGCCAAGTCTAACCTACGCAACGGTTACCAAACCAACAGACCGCACCACCGCTCAAACCCCACAAAAACACCCAAAACACAAAATCCCTAAAAATAGCGGCACAACCCCCAGAAGTACACACAACACAAGGAAACTCAACGAAACCCACCCACAGGAACAAACGGTCTTTATCTGCACACAAAAATCACGACCAGACCGAAGCCAACAGAATTTCGGTGCCCTCCACAACACCCGGAAAAAGTATGCAACCGTTATTACACACTAACTTTTTAAAGGGGTACTTTTCTGTTTAATTAATCCAAAGAATCAAAGAGAAAGGGAATCAGAAAATGGCAATAAAAGCACTATACTCCGAAGCCCCGGAAGAACTCTGGCTACCCGGCAACTCTGCATGCCAAGGATGCGGATCAACACTCGCCCTAAGATGGGTCCTAAAAGCCCTAGGAAAAAAAACCGTAATGGTAGTACCCGCATCCTGCGCCAACGTCTACTGCGGGTGGTGGCCCCGCTCAGCCGCAGGCGTCACCTACTTCGACATGGCATTCGCCGCCGGCGGATCCGTCGCATCCGGAATCGCAGCCGCATTAGAATACCTACACAGAAAAGACATCAACGTAGTAACATGGGCAGGAGACGGCGGCACAGTAGACATCGGAATCCAAGCACTCTCAGGAGCAGCCGAAAGAGGCACCAACTTCATCTACATCTGCTATGACAACGAAGCTTACATGAACACGGGTACTCAAAGAAGCGGTTCTACTCCTTTAGGTGCTTGGACAACTACGACGCCCTTTGGTAAAAAGCAGAACAAGAAGAACGTTCCTATGATCATGGCAGCTCACGGAATCCCCTACGTTGCCACCGCAGTGCCTAGTTATTCAAAGGACCTTTATGAGAAGGTGAAGAAGGCCAAGAGTATTGAGGGTACGAAGTACATTCATATTCTGGCGCCGTGTCCTCCAGGGTGGCGTTTTGACACAGAGTTAACGGTGGAAATCGGTAAATTGGCGGTGCAGACGGGAATGTGGGTTTTGTACGAAATCGAGAATGGGGAGTTTAAGTTGAGCGCGCCCAGCAAACGACTTCTGGATCCGTCGAAAAGAAAACCTATCAGGGAGTACCTAGAACTTCAGGGCAGATTCAGTAAAATCAAGGAGGAGATTCAAGAGCTTCAGCGGTGGGTAGACAGAGAGTGGGAAAGGTATAAGAAGCTGGAGGAAGGGTGTCCCTTATACTAACCTGAGAGACGCTGAGCACTAGGAACACCTTCAAACTTTCAAACAATTTTCTGGGGGTATCTTTATTAATACGGTCTACATGAAATTTTAGTGTCCATAACGGTTGAACGGCAAGTCTGCTGCCGAGTCGCTAACCCCTAAAAGAAGGGTGCCAGAGGTGAACCGTATTGTCAGATGAAAACACAATTTTTATTGGCCGTAAGAGCGTTATGAGCTATGTTTTGGCGTGTGTTACGCAGTTAAACAGCGGCGCTGATGAGATCGTACTAAAAGCACGAGGAAGGTCCATCAGCAGAGCGGTCGATGTTGCCGAAATCCTGCGAACTAGGTTTATGAACGACCTCAAAGTCAAGGACATCAAGATAGGCACAGAGACAATCAACACGTCAGAAGGAGACACGGCGAACGTTTCCGCCATAGAGATTACGCTCAGTAGGTAAAGTAGACCAAGCAAGAGGTACTCGGATCCATCCCTTTTTTAATTTCTACAATTCTAACCGAGGAAGCATACTCTACCTGTATCTGCTAAGTGAATTCAGGAAAAAGTAATAAGGGGGAACTTATAGGAAGTTCTCGGTACTTCTTTTTCGAGTTTAGGTTGCAGGTCACCGGATGGTTGACATCTCTGGTCCGTACATGGAGACGCCGGTTAAAGTTTTGATGTCGCTTCTTCCAAAACGAGGAGTTCATGCCATTTTTTGTCTACGTAATCTTGGATCTCCTTTATTAAATCATCTCGACGCTCTGGTCTAAAGAGGTGCCTGAACCTTCCTTGGTGCTTCAAGTACTCTTCCACCGGTCTTTTTTTAACGACTTTCTTTGTTATTTTGTACCTTCCGTTTTCCACCTCGTAGAGCGGCCAGTAGCGGGTAAGCACCGAGAGCCGGGCGATTTCGATGGTTAGGGAAGATTCGGTCCTCCAACCTCGGGGGCACGGAGCCAAAACCACTATGAATGATGGTCCTTCAACGGTAATCGCTTTTCGTACCTTTCTTATTAGGTCCATTGGGTAGGCTGGACTCGCGGTGGCCGCGTATGGAATCTCGTGCGCAACCACAATTTTCATAATGTCCTTCGGGAATTCAACTTTGCCCGGAATCTTTTTGCCCACGGCGCTGGTTGTCGTCCATCCGAACTTTGGGGTGGCTCCGCTTCTTTGAATACCGGTGTTCATGTAGGCGGAATTGTTGTAGCAGATGTAGGTGAAGTTGTGTCCTCTTTCTAGTGCTCCGGATAGTGCTTGTAGTCCGATGTCGTAGGTGCCGCCGTCTCCTGCGATGGCTATGATTGGGTTGTCGGTTTTGGGGCTTCGGCCTTTTCTCTGGAGTGCTTTGAGTCCTGCTTCTATGCCGGAGGCGGTTGCGGCGGTGCATTCGAATGCGGGGTGTATCCAGGGGACTGTCCATGCGGTGTAGGGGTAGGGGGTGGTGGATACTTCGACGCAGCTGGTGGCGTTGACTATTATTGGGGGTTTGTCGAGGGCGGCGAATATTTGTCTTAGTGTTACTGCGGCGCCGCAGCCGGAGCATAGTCTGTGTCCTTGAGTGAAGTATTCTTGTGTGGGTAGACTTTTGAGGGACATGTTTTTCACTTCCTTTATACTTCTATGCATCCTGGGCCTCTGCAGCCCACAACTTTGTAGTTTTCTTCAATGCTGTCTTTTTGGGCGACTTCGAGGAGGATTTCTGTGACTTTTTCGAAGTGTTCGGGTCGTGTGTCTCGTCCGCCTAGGCCTGTGGGGAAGCTCATTACGTGTGGTCTGTTTTTGAGTTCGTATAGTGCTGCTCTTACTTCCATGCTGAGTGCTCCACCCATGGATCCGAAGCTGATGTTGCGGTCTATGACGCCGACGGCTTTTACGTTTTTGAGAGAGTCGCATAGTTCTTTGTGGGGGAAGGGGCGGAAGACGCGGAGTGCTACGATGCCCACTTTTTTTCCTTCTTTTCTCATTTTGTCGACGGCTTCTTTGGCGGTTCCAGCCAGTGAGCCTATGGCTAGTAATGCGACTTCGGCGTCGTCCATTTCGTGGGGGGAGAGAACGCTGTAGTTTGTGCCGAATCTGCTGTTGAAGTCTTGGAAGACTTTTTTGATGATTTTTAGGGAGTTTTGTGTGGCTACTTCTTGTTGGACTTTGATTTCTGGGTAGTATTCGGGTATTCCTACGCATCCGACGGTGATGGGGTTTTTGACGTCTATTGGGTGTATCGCTTCTCGAGGGGGTAGGAAGCCGTCGATTTCTTTTTGTTCTAGGAGTTGTAGGCCTTCGGTTGCGTGGCTTATGACGAAGCCGTCGTGGCATGACATTACGGGTAGTTGTACTTCTTTGTCTTCTGCTATTTTGAATGCTTGGATGATTGTGTGGTAGGATTCTTGGACGTTTTGGTTGTAGATTTGGATCCAGCCGCAGTCTCGGACGCCCATGGTGTCGCTCATATCGTTCCATATGTTTAGGGGGCTGTTTAGCGCTCTGTTGGATACGGCCATGACTATTGGTAGCCTGAAAGATGAGGCGACGAATAGCATTTCATACATCAGCGCGATTCCCTGGGAGGCGGAGGCGGTGAATACTCTGGCTCCGGTCAGGGAGGCGCCGATGCATGCTGACATTGCTGAGTGTTCGGATTCTGCGGGGATGAGCTCCGCGTCGATCTCGCCGTTAGCATGAAACTGTGATAGTTCCTCAACGATTTGTGTTTGGGGGGTGATGGGGTACATAGCGATTACGTCGGGTCTGCACTGTTTTACGGCGTGGGCTACCGCTTCGTTTCCGGTTAACGCAACGATTTTTCCCATTTATTCTTCCTCCATTTCTATTGCTTTCACGGGGCATTCGACGCTGCATATTCCGCAGCCCTTACAGTAATAGTAGTTGATTTTGACGCTGTTTTCTTCTCGTTCTATGGCGCCTTCGGGGCAGAAAATCCAGCATAGGAGGCAGTTGTTGCACTTGTCTTTTCGTAGTACTGGTTTTTTTCCTTCTCTCCAGTCGCCTGTTCTGTATTCTCTGGCGTTTCCCGGCGTTAGGATGTAGCCTCCGAAGGGGACTTCGTTCCAGGCTGAGAGTTTGTTTTTGGGTTCACTCAACTCATCCTTACCTCCTCATATGCTCTTTTTATCGCGTTTACGTTTTTCTCTGCTAAGCCTTGTTTGAATCGTTCTTTGGTTACCTCGATAATGGAGTCTAGGTGTACAAGTTCTGTTGTTTTTGCGAGCGCCCCGAGGATTGGGGTGTTGGTTATTGGGACCCCGAGGATTTCTATCGCGATTTTCGTCGCGTCAACTGTTGCAATCTTGTTATTCACGTTTAGTTCCGATTTCAATTGCTCTGGTGTTTTGTCTATGTTTACGATTATGATACCGTCTGGCTTTAATCCTTCTGTGATTTTTTCGACCTTTAGTATGGTTGGGTCTAGTACGACTACGATATCGGGATCGTAGATTTGTGACCTGCTGAGTATCGGTTTATCGCTTATCTTGGTGAATGCCTTTATCGGAGCGCCTTTTCTCTCAGCGCCAAACGTCGGAAAACTCTGAACGTTTTTTCCCTCCTTCAGGGCGGCCTCTGCGACAAGTCTACTGGCGGTTACGACACCCTGTCCTCCGCGGCCGTGAAAGCGAATTTTAATTATATCTGTCAAGGCACTTCCTCCAATTTTTTGGGATGATTTTTCTTTTCGTATTGTTTTTCTCCTAGCTTTTTTAGGCACCTTTTGGGAAGCTTTTGTTCTTGTGGTTGTGGAGAGATGTTGAGGGTGTGAAGGGTTGTGTTAAAAATTCAGGTTGGGTTTCGGAGATTATCTCATTTGTTGCTTTAAAGTATTACGCTTTATCGCATCGTTTTTTGAAAACAACTAGTGAGACTTTTATTTATTAGATATTGATGCTATGAAACGAAGAGTAGAAGGGGGATTAGGGTGTTTAGTAGCATTGCGAGTATGATTAGGAGGAGGGATTTTTTTGCTGTTGAGACGGATTTTACTATTTGGGAGGTTAGGAGGTTCATTTGTTTCTCGCCGACAATCTTGATTTTCTCCGCGTTTTTTACAGTGTGAGCCGTTTTTACGGGTTGGAGGTTTGCTGTGGCCTCCTTTGCCATTTTTGCGATGGTTGTTACCAGTTCTTCTTGGTTTCCAACTTGGCCTACGGCGTTGTAGCCTCGGGGGTTTAGGGATACGGCGTTGACCGTGTGGGTGTCGCTGGTCATCACTTCTGCTTCTTGGATGCCTGTTTTTTGGATTTCGTCGATTATTTTTTCTCTTAGCCCGGGTACCATGTTGTTTCCGTCTATTATTATGTAGGCGGTCTTTTGCCCTGATATGTCTATTACGTAAACTGTGATTCCTGCTGGGCCTATACCTTCTGGTTTGCCTAGGGTTTTGAGGTTTGATTGTGCAGCGCTCATCTTGATTTGCGTGCTTGTTTTGGTTATTGCGTTTCTAACCGCCATTTTTGCTGCGTGGATCATTTTTTTCGCGGTTTCGGTGTTGGGTAAAATGGGTGTAACGACTTCGCCACCGCAATTGTGTGCGTCGATTAGGAAAGCGTCCTCTACGCCTTCACTCTTGGCGGCTTCTATTATCTGTTCTCCCAGAGTGGGGCTTATGTCGTCGAAGCTTGTGGGGGATAGTGTTGCCGTGAGTAGGGCTAGGTTTCCGAAGATTTGGCAGCTCACTTTTACTTCGTCTTCGGTGTATCTAACGAATTGGCTGGCTCTTGATGTGAAGTTGGATTGTTTTAGAGAGCTTTCAACGGCTTGGAGGACCTTTTTAATTTCCTTGGAGGAAACGGGGTTCTGGCCGTGTGTGGAGGGGCCGTGTGCCACGGAGGTTATGGCTCCAGTTTTTTCTGTTATGTGTTTTGCGATGATGTGTGGCATTTCGCTGCCACCAACGTTCTTGAATGGGCCTGGGTGGATATTGGGGACAACAAGTACGCTACTTAAGGCGTTTGAGTGCTTAAATAGGAGGGTGAGCACTGGGAGCGAAGTGGTTTCTCCTATTTTTTCGAAGCTTTCCTCAAGTACGCGTGGCTCGTTTTCTATCCAGTCTAGGAGAAAACCGTAGAGGAAGCGTAGGCCTCCAACCCCCAAAGCTTTGAGAAGGGGTCTATTCACCAGCCAGAGATACAGCGCTACGGCGGTACCGGATACGGCTAGGGTGATTGTGAACATTATCACGGTTTCAGCTATTCTCGGAAGGGAGGTAAATGGGTCGAAGAGCAGGAATGCGCCTACGCAGAATAGAGGTTGTGAAATAGCGGCTGCTAGCAACTTGGGGATGCTGAATTCGGCCATTACGCGAAACACTAGTAATCTTATCATAAATATGAGGGAGGCTCCAAGGATAAAGGCTATGTAGAGTAGGATAATTTGGTTTGTTAGGCTGGAGATTATGGCTCCTACGAGATAAGCTGCACTTAGAAAGAGCATACATAGAAAGGATAATGCAAATAGGCGTCTTGTGTTCCAAACAAGGTCATTGCCCTTTAGGAGGGGACGTACTATTAGGGTTGACAAGACAATGGGGGTAAATAGGATGACGCTCCCTTGAATGATTCCCATAATTAAATTGTTAATCGGGTATAAAGAAAAATAGGCGATTAGCCTGATGGTGACGCCGACAGTTAGAGACGAGGTAACAGATAATATTAGGAGTTTTTTCATTGTAGGCAGTTGGAAGAGCAACCGGTATAGCGATGCTGTTCGTTCCAGTTCAGTACTCATAGACCTACCTTCTGAAATCTGATTAGGGAGATTATCCTCAACTTTCCTTGTCTATTGAAGATGCCCCATTTTTAAAATTTTGCCCTGCCTGGCTCATAATTAGGTTTCCCCAGCTGGAACTTTGGATTATGGCAATTTAATTAAAGGATTATTTCTTAATAATTAACTTGGCTCGAAATCAATTAATGAAAGAAACACTTAATGGAGTGAATTCTTATGAGGGGATACCGTTTTCTTGAACACACTGCGGACATTAAAGTAGAAGTCTATGGTAAAACACTCAATGAAGCTTTTGAAGAGGCAGCCCGAGCACTTTTTGATGTAATTACGGATACTTCTAAGGTTCGCCCGATTATGAGGAGGGAGATAGAGGTTGAGGCGGAGGATTTGGAGGCGTTACTTTATGAATGGTTGGAAGAATTCATCTATCTATTTGATTCTGAAAGGCTGGTTTTTTCGGAGTTTAAGGTCAAAAGCATACAACAAACAGAAGGGCGACTAAAACTGAGGGGCGAAGCAGTCGGCGAAGAATTCGACGAGGAGAGGCATCCGCAGGGAACGGAGATAAAAGCGATAACCTACCATGAAATGAAAATCAACCAGTCCCCCGATAAAACAGTTTTAGAATTTGTTTTTGATATTTGACCTTTTATACTAGGGAGTAGTCGATTACCCTTTTGCGGTAGAGGGGGTATGGCGCAGGGAGGGGGATTCGAACCCCCGCATCCCAAAGGGATACTGGCTCTCAAGGCCTACGCTTGAAGGATAGAGGTACCATTCAATCAGCGCCGTAGTGTGGGGCAGTAAAATTAATCTGTCCACTTGGCTATCCCTGCTACGTATTATGTGAAGGAGATTTAGGATATATTTATTTCTAATGTTCTATGTTTCTCTTTAACGGCTTCTTGGTGTTTGAAAGTTGCGGTGAGAAGTGTGGAAAAACAAAGTGATTTTCATTTTTTACCGTTCATTTTCTGCTTAGCTGGTAGAGTTCCTCGTAAATTTCGGGCCTAAGGTCGCGTAATACCGGCGCCGCTATCCTTGACGCTTTTAAATCCGAGTAGTCGATTGTTGAGGTTACCATGTCTTCCTCATCATATTTTGCTTTTGTTATAATTGTACCGTTAGGACCAACGATACGACTTCCACCCCAGAAAACTAAACCGTCTTCAACACCTACCAGATTCGCATAAGCCAAGAAAACCGTGTTTTCCATAGCTCTAGACGATATAAATGTTTCAAAGAAGCCTCTTCGAGTGCCGGGTGAGGCGGATATACACACTATAAGTTGTGAGCCCATAAGGGTGAGTAGCCTTGCGACCTCGGGAAAGAATATGTCGTAACATATCATCAAGCCTATTTTTCCGATTTCGGTTTCAAACACCCGGGTTTCGTACCCTTGGCGAAAATATCTTTTTTCTTCAAAAACTAGATGTGTGGGCAAATACTTTTTACGGTACTTACCTATGAAGCCTTCGGGCCCTACCATTACTGACGTATTGTATAGAACACCCTCCCCCGCCTTTTCCACCATTCCGAAGACAATGTACACATTATTTTTCTTCGCGATATCTGCTACTTTTTCCGTAGAGGCGCCCGGGACGTTTTCTGCCAGCGAGTAGTACCGATCTCTACACAGATAACCTGTTAGTGCTAGTTCGGGAAAAATTACTAATTGCGCTCCTTCGCCTGCAGCCCGGGATATCATTCTATCCATCTTTTGTAAATTTTTTTCTTTGTCTTCAAGTGTGGGTTCAATTTGAGCTAGGGCTAATTTTACTTTCATGGAAGTTCCTCCAACAATTTAATATACTTTTGGAGTAATAGTAGCTTGATATACTTTTATGTTTATACGAGTTAATCCTATGGAGGTCTTGGGAATGAAACTTTCGCCAGAAGTACTTAGTATTGACCCGGAATTCGTAGAGAAGCGTATCCTCAAATTTATTCGTGCAAGGATTGTTGATGCGGGTTTTTCCGGAGCTGTAGTAGGGTTGAGTGGTGGCATCGACTCTTCGGTTGTTGCGACCCTTTGCGCAAAAGCGATAGGACCAGACCGTGTACTAGGCCTAATGTTACCGGAAAAGGACAGCAATCCTGACGATGTCAAGGATGCGAAAAAAGTGGCGGAACAGTTGGGCATTCCATACAGGATTGTAAATATAACTCCAATCCTCGATGCTTGTCTGAACACATATGCAAAAAACGATTCCGAGTCCCCGAGAGTAATCGGAAATGTTAAGGCACGCATACGTATGGTGACCCTTTATTACTATGCTAATAAGCTTAACCGTTTGGTTGTGGGCACTGGGAATAAAAGTGAGATATTAGTCGGATACAGTTAATGGTTGGGTACCATTACTGCCGAAAACTTCACCAAATTTGGTGACGGGGGCTCGGATATTCTCCCCATAGGCGACTTGTACAAGACCCAAGTTCGTAGGCTGGCGGGATATCTAGGAATCCCAAGAGAAGTAATCCAAAAAGTGCCCACAGCGGGGCTTTGGAAAGGGCAAACGGATGAATCTGAAATCGGCGTGGCGTATGATGTTTTGGATCTAATATTGTATGGTTTAGAACACTGGATGGATGAGGCGGAAATTGCTGTGGAACTCAACATACCTCTTGAAAAAGTAAAAAAGATTGTAGAAATGTGGAGAAAGAGTGAACACAAAAGAAAGCTTCCTATTATTTTCAAACTGTCGCATAGAACTCCGAGCTTAGATTGGAGAATTCCGTTTAATTATTACGGATAGATAGAGAACCTAGGTGGTGAGCAGGATGGGGCGTCGAAGGAGAAGAAAGGTACTGAGAAGGCCTGAGAGGAAGATACCTACTATTTTTACATGTCCTTCCTGCGGGGAGGAGAGTGTAAAGGTAGAGATTAATAAAAATGAGGGGTACGCGATAGTAGGTTGTGGCGCATGCGGAGTGAAGAAAAAGGTGAAGATTAATAAACTCACAGAACCCGTGGATGCATACAGTGAGTTTGTGGATTCATTTTATGAAGAGGAAGATGAAGTATAAACCAAAAAGGGGAAAGTGTTGTTGTGTGATTCTAGAATAGCAGGAGATAAATTGCGAAGGCACTAATTGCTCCAATTGCGGTTGAAACAAAATTAACGATGTTGTTATCGATAGCTTTGTGGCCTTTCAGGTGGACTGTCGCTTCTCCACAGTGAATGTCGTGTTCTGTGATTTTGCCACAGACAGGGCACTTGTAAAGAGCTTGCACGGTTGCGCCTATTAGACTATCTGCTGTGCTTCCGAGAAAACCTGCGCCCACGGCGATTATTATCAGCTTTATTCCGGTCGGCAATCCAAAATTTAGTGCATCTAGCCAAGGGAACAAGCCTATCCCGAGTAGATTGAAGTATTGAAGTAGGCAGGCAACCCCACCGGTTATTAACCCGCCCATAAGTATTGCCAGTTCTCCCAGGGGGGAGACTCCTCCAGAGGTGCCGGGGGCGACTTTTTTGGAAAGGTTTGTAATTAGTCGGGGGGGATGAGGGTTTAGTAAGCCTACTTCGGTTGCCAACGTATCTGCAGCGGCTGTGGCGATAACTCCAATAAAACCGGCGAAGAAAATATCGAAATATCCCATTGGAATGAAAAATAAGCATACTCCTTCCATTACTGCGAGAAAAGCCGCAAGACCGCCGTTAGCTATGACGTTTGTCCATGCTCTAGCGCCACCCTTTTCTTGCGCCGCTCCCATTTTTCTTTTCCTTTCGTACTTGAATTTTGTGAACACAGCAGAAACCAGGAAGAAGACTAGTATAACCATAAACCATGCCCAGTTGCCGAATATCCACACCGCTAAACCTACAACCAGCCCTGCTAAGAATCCAGAGAAATCAACTACATGTAGTTTTATAGAGACCACTCCGAATCCGCCAACTACCAGAATACCGAGCAGGATCTGGATTATGTTCATGGTTCCCGTGTTAAACAGTGACTCAAACATCTATCGCACACACCTTTTTGAATATGATTATTGAGATGTTTGTAATTAGGTGTATTCTATTTTAGGATTAATGCGTAGTAGGATTTATTTTTAAAATAAAAATTTTTCTCAAGAAGTTCACCTTAAATCGTGTTTTGTCGAAATATGGATATTTTTTCATATACAGTCGAAGAAAGGAAAGGAGGATAACCACATCGAAAAACAAACGCATCCTAGACGAACATTTTCAAGGGCATAAAAATTTATTAAAACGGATACATAGAAATCTAAAAAGCAACGGGTAGCGATGAGAGGAAATGACAAAAACACTTTGCGTCTCCCCAGCATATAACGAAGAAAAAACAGTTTCTGAAGTGGTAAAAGGCGCTCTAAAATACACAGATGGAGTAATAGTCGTCGATGATGGAAGCACAGATAGTACCTATAAAAAAGCAAGGAAGGCAGGAGCTACAGTTGTTCGACACAGTAAAAACATGGGCAAAGGCGTTGCTTTAAAAACGGGTTTCAAAACAGCATTAGAGATGGAGGCTGACATAGTAGTAGTTCTGGATGCAGATGGCCAACACAATCCAGAAGAAATACCTAAACTCCTCAAAACCATGTATAATAAAAGTTCGGATATAGTAATAGGTTCGAGATTCCTAGGTGATATAAAAGGTATGCCCAGGATTCGGATCCTAAGCAACACGTTGACTACATTAATTCTTAGGCTGTATTTTGGGCTGCCTATCACGGATAGTCAAAGTGGGTTTAGAGCGTACAAAAGAGAAGTCTTGGAGAATGTTGAATTTTCCGCACCCCGCTTTTCTGCGGAGACAGAGATACTAGTTGATGCACATAGGAAGGGTTTCAAAATAGCAGAGGCAAAAGTAAAAACTATTTACGGAGAGGAAAAGTCGAAAATGCGAAATTTTGAGGACACGATACGTTGGATTTGGGATGTGTATAGGCAACTAATAAAGAGCATAAAGCATAAACTTTTATACAGAGGCTATAGATATAACCAGCAAAGCTTCCGAAGATTCTAAAGACCCTTTTTAGTAGTAATGTTTGTCTCTAACTTCTTCTTCCTCCCATTTAGAGCAGGGAGACAGGACAGAATAATGTCCAATGTTTCGGGTATATCGCGCTATGTTATTCATGGAAGACCCGCACTTCGGACATTTACTTTGAATACCGTTAAAAGATTTTGAACAGTGGAAGCAGTATGTGGTGTCTCTTGTAAATGTAAAATTTCCTATTTGCGTATCTCTACAAATTTTTTCACTTAGTTCCATTAATAGCTCAGAAGCCACCTTTCTTTTGAGGGGAATATTCATCAGGTGACCTCCTAACAAAAGGGGGTGAAATGTACTCTCTATGCTTAGTCTCTCATCGAGTGTTAAAGGTGCAGAGACACGAATATTACTTGCAGAGTAGTATACGTTTTCACCTTTGCCCTTAACACTGACGTGTTTTTTTCCAAATTTTTCAACGTCTAGCTTCGCTAGCCTATTTACATAGGATCCACTCTTAGGTTGGGTTACCACCCACCTTAATCCTGTGTCTACCTTTAAATTGTTTGCGTATTCGCAGAAATATCGTAGAATTCTTAACGCGAAATCTAGAGAGTTATTAGAACTTCCTAGGGGGGAGCCTACATGTTGTTTGGTTGCTTCATCCAACCCCACAAAGCTCAGTGAAAGTGTCGCGTTATCTATTCGGTAGTACGCTTCTCCCGCCAGTTCGGAGGTTAGGGAGGGGAGAGTTTTATCGGTAAACATTCGCTCTTTGATTGCTTGTAGCTTGATTTTGAGAGCCGTTGAGGCCATATCCAGTCTTTCAGCGAGTAACTCGAAAAAAATTTCATCATCATTATTTGATTCGTAAGCGATTCGGGGTAGGTTAATAATGACGGCTCCAAGATTTCCGGTTCTTAGAGTATCAAGCTCCCAATCGTTACTCCAATCGGTACCTAGACGCTCTAACGCGCCTGTGTAATTAACATTCTCATTTTGCCATCGGGGTGAAAAGTTTGCAAAGAAAGGAGCCCCCAAGCTGGCGGATAGTTCAAACATCTTATCCAAAACGGTTTGAAGGGTATCATCTTTCCAGACATCGGGCCTCAACTTAAAGATAAGATTACAGTTAAGAAAGGGTTTGTCTATCAAGTTTTCTTCTTCCATTAAAACATCCAGTAGAGTGTTAACGAATAGTTGGGCTTCTTCTTCAAAATCAGCATACTTCCCTATGGTTTTTCCCTTAGGACCTATTGCAGCCCTATTTCTTAGATGGCGAGGAGTAACAAGCTCTAGGTTAATGCTAATGGAATGATTTATGTTTCGACAAAATTCGGAGATAAAATAGCGTGCCACTTTTTTCGTTTCCTCGTACGACACGCCCTTTAGAAAGGGAGCTAGGAAAAAGTTAAAGTTGTCGAGGGCCTGTTCGCCGCTTAAATCGGTTTGGAACAAGTCGATTAGATGAGATAGTTGTGAAATTATTTGCTCCGCGCTAGTTATTCTGCTCAGCGGAGTGCCGCCTCCTCTGGATTTAAAGTTTAGGGACAGCAAGTGGTAAATATCGTGTTGAATATTGTTGGGGCGTAATACCCAGTAACTGGCGTCAGGGATATGTATGGACCCAGAGAGATGCGCATCAGCTATTTCTCTCGGTAAAATCTTTAGAAGAAGGTACTGTTCCAAAACGGCGTCCCCTGCAAGCCTATGGATTCTTTCAGCATTTGAAAACCCACTCCGGGGGTTCTTTATTATCGTTGTAACATCATAGACGGGAAGCCCTAAACGGGTCAGTGCGTGCCGATACTCTTCTAGCCCTTTTTCTAGTAACATTGCATTGACAAACTCTCGAATTAAGGGGGCCGTTAGGTACCGTATTTTGGATTTAAACAATCGTTCCTCCGCTTCGGTGGCGATGTTCTCAGCAAGTTGCCTTGGAACCCTGGCTTCTCGCACTAATGAGTTTGCGATTTTTTTCCTATCAAATCTCTCAATCGCCAATCTTGACGTTCTAACAAAGAGTTCTCCTTTTTCTCGCCGACTAAACTCTTCTAACATTCTAATGAATTCGACTGCTTTTTCCCCTAAACTTGTTAACATATAATTGTTGTCTTCGTCACAATCAACAAGATGCGCCTTCTTAGTGAGTTCCCCAAGGTGATAAGCAAACTTTCCCGCTTCTTTTTTCGTGTCCATTTCTAACAACTGCATAATTTTGGTAAAAGAAAGAGGACTTTTCATGCCGAGAATTTTTAGTATCTGTATACGCGTTTCACTAGACAATGCAGACAGGACTGCCGAAGTTAATTTCCAATCTTCCAAATTTTCGGACAATTTAACCCCCTTTAAATACATCCGATTATTTCAATATTAAAATTATAATAGTTTTAAAAATATTTCTTTGCTTTAGCTAACTTTCTTTGCACTAAGTAGAGGCCTAAATTTTATTGAGTAGTAAACTACTCCGTCCTCACCATCTTCTTTAACTTTTCGGAGTACAGCTTCTACTGGCATACCGATAGAAATTTCATCAACGTCGCAGTCCGTCAACTGGCAAATTATTTTTACGCCTCCCGACAATTCAACCAAGGCAACAGGATACGGTACGTAAGATTTGAAGTCATCGGGGGATTTCCTTACCACAGTATACGATAAAACCTTGCCTTTTTGTGGTAGTTTTTGCGAGTCCAAATCTCTGCTTCCACAGTTGGGACAAACAGGTCGGGGAGGGAAAAAGCAGAATTTACAATTTTTACAAACAGCCCCCTCCAATCTGTATCTCCGAGGGATTTCTCTCCACACTTTCGGCAGTCTCATTGCTCACGAGCCTCTAAATTCTTTTAAACACATGCACGGTGACTAGGGAACCTATTCCTGCAGCATTCTGGATTAGCGCTACTTCCGCGGGATCGGCTTGGTTTTTACCAGCCTCCCCCCTAAGCTGAAGCGTAGCCTCTACCGCCTGGTAAACGCCTGTAGCGCCACCAGGATGCCCCCTCGCCTTTAAACCTCCACTCAAATTGGTGGGAGCAGGCCCATCCAGGTCGATTAACCCCTCTTCGACAGCCTGCCCCACTTTCCCCCTCTCAATGACACCTAGGTCCTCCAAAGCAAGAAAACCAGAAATAGTGTAGGAATCATGCACCTCAAACAAATCTACATCCGAAATCTTTAATTTGGAAGTCTTCAATGCGATTTCGGCGGCCTTGGAAGTCGCCTTAAAAGTGAGTATATTTTTTCTATCATAGAGTGCCAGAGTATCACTTGCTTGCCCCGCTCCAGCTATCTCCACCGGAGTGTCAGTAAACTCCCTAGCTCTCTCCAAAGGGCACAAAACAACCGCTGCGGATCCATCTCCGGTAGGAGCCATATCAAACAAGGTCAACGGATCCGCAATCGTCTGCATGTTCAAAGCAGCCTCTAGGGATATTTCATATGGTAGTTTGGCATAACGGTTTCCAGCGGCGTGTTTGTGCATCTGAACCGCGAATAGGGCAAACTGTCTCTTAGGTACGTCATAGTAATGCATGTAATAACGCATAATAATCGCGAATTCACCATCGATTGATAGTCCATGAAACGCTTCATATTCCTGCTCAATCGTCATAGATCTTATTTTCCTATTTTCTCCCTGAAGAACTTCGGACATTTTCTCCACCCCTCCTACAATAACAACATCATATAGTCCTGAAGCAACAGAGTTATACCCCTCGTAAAGCGCCGCTCCGCCAGAGCCGTCAGCACACTCCACGAGTTTACACGGCGTAGAATTCAAGCCTATGGAATTGGAGAGAAGAACACCGAGATTCTTCTGAAAGGTATGCTCACTCGCAGACATGTTCCCAACGTAAATGGCATCTATATCCGGATTGCCCGCGCTTTCCAGAGCATCCAAGGCTACTTCAGCGAATAGTTCACTAAGAGACTTTTGGTAGTGATTCCCAACTTTACACATCGAAAAACCACAAATTGCCACTCTTCTCAACAGAAAGGCCTCCATTATCGTAGAACGGATATAAGGGGACTATATTTTCCTTCTAAGGATTTTACTGAATGATGGGAGGATATTCTTTAAAGGGTTTTGATTTTCACAACAACCTTCTATTTACATAATTTTCATATCTGAAGGGTAATCCTAGTAAGGCGTGCCTTTTTGGTATATCAGGGAGGGTTATGTAGGGGAATGAGAAGCTATTTTATTAGTAGTTACAAAAGAGATATTAGAATTTTCCGCAAACTTCAGGAAAAGCATTTTGTGATTATCGCTTGTAGAAATATACAAAAATTATTTTATTAAAAATAAACTCCGTAAATAATTTTTTAAACTATTTTTTATAACCCTTTAATAAGTTTTCTCCACTTAAGATAGGTAACATAATCAATATACTTTTTACGTGCAATGTACGCCCTAACGCTCGGAGCTAGTTCCCTCTTTTCTTTAATACCATCATCGACGATTATATAAAATGCGTCACTTCCGGCCCCAGATCCATAGGAAACCAGAAGTATCGTATCATTTGGCTCCGCTACATCCAGAACCGCTGCCAGCCCAAGCATAGCCGAAGCGGAATAAGTATTCCCAATTTCGCCTACGAGTAATCCTGGCTCGAGCTGTTTTCGTGTAAATCCTAGTTTTTTAGAAGTTCTCAGGGGAAACTTGAGATTGGGTTGATGGAAAACAACATAAGTTAGATCAGAACTTTTCAAATCTAATTCATTCATTAGGGTTTGAGCACAGCTTATTGTGTGACTAAAATATCCGGGTTCACCCGTAAATGTTTCTCCGTGGCAGGGGTATATTTCTGTGGGGCGCCTCCAAAAATCAGGTGTATCTGTGCAGTAGGAATAAGAAGCCTCGATAGTTGCTATTGTTTTACTACTATTTTTTGCTCCGATAATAAAAGCCGCCCCGCCCGCAGCAGCTGAGAATTCTAACTCATCACCGGGCCTGCTCTGAGCCACGTCTGCGCCTACAGCTACTCCGTATTTGATCATCCCCGATGAAACCAGCCCCATACAATATTCCATGGCTTCAGTTCCAGCTTTACACGCAAACTCCAAATCAGAAGCTAGCACGCTTGGCGTAGCATTTATCGCCTCCGCGACGATAGTACCAGTAGGCTTTACAGCATACGTTGGGGATTCAGTGCCAACTAAGACGGCTCTCAGTTCACGCGGGTTTACTTGAGCCCGGGCAATAGCATTCTTAACTGCTTCGGTAGCGATAGTAGTAGTGTCCTCATCAGGACCAGCAACAGCCTTCTCTGAAACACCCAAGTTTAGTTCAAACCTTTCCTTACTCTCGCTCCATACGTTAGCTAACTCTTGAATCTTAAGCCTATAGCGGGGAATATACGCCCCCCAGCCTAGAATGCCAACCTTGCGTAAGGGTTTCATAATCAACACGGTATCATTTTCGGTATTATCCGCCACAAAACCACCTTTGAATGTTTGATAAATTGCCAAGGGACAGTTCCTTCATATTTTTCCAAGATTATGCTACGTATAATTTTTTTACTACGAAAACACTTCACGTAGTTCAAGAAATATCAATGGGGTTTCATAAACTTTAACTTTCTAAACGAGTTTAGCGTATGTCTGATTAGTAGGGAACATTTACAAATTTTTCCTAGAGCAGACTATGAACCTTTCAAACTTTTAAAATAATTAAGTCCACACGCTATCTCGGTTTCCAGATTGAGGCAACCGAATCTCGGAAAAAGATGAAGGACACCTTTTTGAGTAGAAGAATGAACGATAGTTGAAAAGGGAGGGAACGGATACCTGAGGAAAAGAAAGGATATGGAAAGTGGGGAGTTAAGCGAGGGTTTCCACGGTAAGGGACGCGAATTCTTCATCGATCTTTTTGTTCACTTCGCCAACACGTTTATCAATCTCGTCGTGTGGCACTATTTTGAGACGGGAGATATCGTTGAGTACATCCATTTGTTGGATTGAAGAGATGGGTACGCCTCTGTCTACTGCATTCTTCATTTGATGATAGAACTTCAGAATAGTTTTCAGCATAAGATACGCTTTTTGCGGACTGCAGTAGGTGTCAACGGGATGTAACGCTGACTGCATTAGATAGTCCTCGCGGATCATACGAGCCGCCTCAAGTATTACACGCTCGCTCTCGGGGAGAGCATCGGGACCTACTAGTTGGACAATCTCACGGAGCTCCTCTTCACGCTGAAGTAGAAACATAGCTTCACTTCTTAATTCTGAAAACTCTTCACTAACGTGATCCGCGAACCATGAATCCAGGCTCTCTAGGTATAAACTGTAACTGTTTAACCAGTGTATCGATGGGAAGTGTCTCCTGCTTGCCAAGTCTTTGTCTAACCCCCAGAAGACCTTGACGACACGAAGAGTATTTGTGGTAACGGGCTCTGAAAAGTCGCCTCCAGGGGGAGAAACAGCGCCGCAGATGGTTACTGACCCTATTCGGGGATTGTCTTTGGTTGAGCCCAATGTTTCAACGCGTCCGGCCCTCTCGTAAAACTCTGCGAGGCGAGAGGCCAAATAGGCGGGGTAACCCTCCTCGCCAGGCATTTCTTCGAGTCTTCCGCTGATTTCTCGCAGCGCTTCGGCCCATCTTGAGGTTGAATCCGCCATTAATGCGACGTCGTATCCTTGGTCTCTGAAATACTCGGCTAAAGTAATTCCCGTGTAAATGGAAGCCTCTCTAGCGGCTACTGGCATATTGGAGGTGTTTGCGATGAGTATTGTCCGCTTCATAAGGGGTTCCCCTGTTCTTGGGTCTTCAAGTTTGGGGAAGTCTTCCAGTACCTCAGTCATTTCGTTTCCTCTTTCTCCGCAACCGACGTATACCACGATTTGGCTGTCCGCCCATTTTGCGAGTTGGTGAAGCATAACGGTTTTGCCCGTGCCGAATCCGCCGGGTATAGACGCGGTTCCTCCCTTTGCGGTCGGGAAGAAAGTGTCTATTATACGCTGCCCGGTTATGAGAGGTGTTGTTGAACCAAGCTTCCTAAGATAGGGCCGCCCCTGACGTACTGGCCAGGTAGTCATTAGGGTGATCTCCCGTTCTTCTCGGGGTGTTCTGATGCGCGCTATGGGTTCCTCTACCGTATACTCCCCTTCCGGAACTATACTCACAATCTCGCCGTTGATACCTACGGGTACCAGTATTTTCGTGGTGACTGTGGTTGTTTCCGGTACAATTCCAATAATGTCTCCCGGGCTTACTGTAGCGCCCTTTTCAACGGTTGGTGTGAACTTCCATTTTTTATTTCGAGGCAAGGCTTTCGCTAGTACTCCTCTGCGAATGAAGTCCCCGGTTTCTTCTTTGAGTATGTGCAGGGGTCTTTGGATACCGTCAAAAATCTGCCCAATGAGCCCTGGACCCAGTTCCACGGATAGGGGCGCTCCTGTAGCTATGACCTTTTCTCCCGGTTTGAGGCCTGTCGTTTCTTCATAAACCTGGATGGTTGCATTTGACCCTTCAACCCTGTTTACTTCGCCGATCAGCTCTTCCTCTCCGACACGGCATACCTCGTACATTTGAATCCCGCTAAGTCCTTCCGCTTCGACCACAGGTCCGGTGATTCTAACAATTCTTCCTATTCTCTCTTTGACTGCCAATTTCAACAATCTCCTTGTATTATCGAATCAGCCTGATTCAGATTGATTACACTTAGATTTGTATTTACTTAAAAATATTTGCAGAGGAAGTAGTGGTGGGCGGAACCAGATTCGAACTGGTGACCTCCTGGACCCGAACCAGGAATCATACCAAGTTTTCCACTCTCCAAGGGATGAGAGTTCTAGACCATCCGCCCATTCTTGGTTAAGAAAACTTTTCTGTTTGGATTTAAAGATGGTTCTGACAGATAAAATTTTTGCTGAAAGCACTTAGCATTACTTGAGTCATGTTAATTCGATAATACCCGAAATATTTATGTGTATTTGTTCTAAAAAACTTGAATATGAGCATTTCGAAAAGTAACGCAGAGAGATTAGCTAGAAGAGTTGCTGGCGAGATATCGCTATCGGATGACCCAGGCAAGATGATGCGTAAATGGCGGGAACTGTTTCACGTACCTCAAATTATCCTTGCGGAGTATTTAGATGTTTCTCCCTCCGTTATTAGCGACTATGAAGGAAGCCGGAGGAAGTCACCGGGAACCAAAACAATAAGGCGTTTTGTTGAAGGTCTACTCGCAATCGACGAGAAAAATGGAGGTCAAATAACCGCTGCATTTAGCCGGTTAATGAGTGTTGAAATTCCCACGGACATAATTTTAGATATACGGGAGTTTACTACTCCTGTAAATTCCAAAGAGTTTTGTGCCGCTATTAAAGCGGAGTGTGTTGTGGGGGAGGAGTTCCTAGATAGAAATCTGTTAGGATACATAGTCATCGACAGCATAAGCGCATTTAGAGAGCTTTCCGGCGACGCCTTTCTCAAGCTTTATGAAGCAACTAGCGAGAGAGGGGTTATCTTCACAAATGCTAGTACGGGACGCTCCCCACTAATCACGATAAAGATTAATACGCGAAAGCCGAGCTTAATCGTTCTGCACGGACTTTCAGAGCCGGATCCTCTTGCAATTGAATTAGCGAAAAAAGAGGGCATTCCATTAGCAATCTCTAAAATAGAATCCGTTGAAGATTTGATAAAAGAATTAAGACAAATTGTTCCATTGTAACGTTTCGTTTTCACTTAACTTTCCTAATTCTTCCAAATTCACCCTCCTTAGAAGACCATTTAAAAGAGAATTTGGGAGACATCCCGTAGACTGTTAAAAGTAAGGATAATAACCAAAAACATATTTCCGAAGAAGTGTAATTTATGGAACAATAGTTATCGTCGCTTGGGTCCCAGAATATTCACGCTTAAACCTTTATTTCTATTCCTACAGCTCTTTTGATTAGTGTTAGTATGGGGTCTTCTCCTTTTCTCTCGCCCAACCGACTTGGAATTTCTATTATTATCGGAATTGGACTTGTCTCGATTAATTTATTCAAGAAGGGACGAAGCTGGTCTGCTAAGAGTTCAGTTGTTATAATGAGCCCAACTTCTGGCTCGTGGAAGAACTCGCGTATTTTTTGTTGAGCTTCATCCTTATCGTTTGTTTCGAAAACTTTCGTTACACCCGCAAGTTTTAATCCCATTATTGTGTCTTTGTCCCCAACAACAGCGATTTCCAAACTTTTCACCTTAGCTTGTTATTTCTAAGAGTTTCTTTCTTCCAGTAATTGAAAAGTGATTAATATTCTTTGTGCTGAGATTACAACAATTCCGTACACAGAATAAAAAACCCTAAAATGCCAGAAAATCACAGATTTGCTAAGATATCTTCAAACTCCATTATTACACCGCAATACCTGCATCGGATTCTCACAGGATCTTTGGAAACAACAGTGAAGGAAGGAGGAGCAGGTTCCCTACTGTTCATAATACAATTGGGATTAACACACCTCGGAAACCCAGTAATAATGGGAGGTAAGGATACGCGCTGTTTCTCCACTACCTCATAATTTCGGATAATATTAATTGTCGCTCTCGGAGAAATCAAGGCTATCTTGTCTACCTCCTTGGGATCCAACTCTCTTCCCTCGATCTTTACTACGTCTTTCTTCCCTAATTTGCTACTAGGAGTATTAATCAGGATACTAATCGTATGTCCTTCCTTTCCAGTCAATCCAAGTATTTTCAAAACCTCCAACGCAGTGCCCGCAGATATGTGGTCAATTACCGTGCCATCACGAATCTTCCGAACTCTAAGCTCCTTTTCAGTCATAAAAAACCCTCACAGGACAAGGATCAGTTATATCTTTCACGAAACAGAAATAAATCATTTTTCCAAGTCTTTTACGGGAAACTAAGAATCAAACTCTTTTTAGAGCCAAACAGAAATAGACAATAAATATAAGTGTTATGTGCAGATATTACCATCGAGACACTGTGTCCTATATTTCTGAGAGGCCTTTGCACAATAGATTTAAAGGAAACAAATCGAAAGAGGGAGAAAAAAATGAGTGACTCTTCTGAAAAAATGGGACAAGCAATGTTGATTTTAAAACAGATTTCAGAGGATACTGCAACTCCCCGTAACATACGCAGGGCAGCAATACAAGCTATGGAAGCATTGCAAACCGATGAGGATTCCCCCGCAGTCAGAGCTTCAAACGCAATATCTATACTTGATGAAATATCACAGGACCCAAATTGTCCGCTACATAGTAGAACAAAAATTTGGAATGCGGTATCGATACTGGAAACAATTAGTGATTAGGCGCAAAAATAAAAAGTATATCTTACTAAAATAATTAACAATTTATTAATTATATCTATTATTTATATTAGTTAAATGTAACACATTTTAATCTATCTTAATCTTATTTTATTGAAGCCAATTCATTTACACCCAGAAGAAACGCACATTAACCCAAAAAAACTATAAGCATTCAAGAATGATTATTTTTTGGTTTTACAATTGACACAGCAATCAATATTGGTCAAAATACGAGGCATATATTCTACCGCGCTAACAAAAATATTCCTCGATAACGGATTCGAAATCACTCAAGCCTCACCGATACAGTTAGAAAGATTTAATCTAGAGAATAATTTCGCACGGCCAGATATCGACATAGTTGATTTTGACAATAGACAGGGAATCACAATTACAGGGGAAGCCAGCAAATTAAAAAAGGTCGAGGAGGTACTGAGAGCACAACTAGAAGACGCGGTTTTTAGAATACCAACAATTAAATTAAACTCCATATACAAAGGGAGAGTAGTAAAAGTCAATGAGAACAAAGCGTTTGTCGATATCGGTAACTGTCGCGCCATACTTTTAGATGAACCAGTAAAAATAGGAGAAGAATACTTGGTTGAAGTGGTAAATCCACACACACGATACCCCCTAGTAACGACCAGTATCTCAATAATTGGAAAATATGCAATCTTAATTGAGCAGGAAGGCGTCAAAATCAGTAAAAAAATCAGAGACAGAGAAACAAGACAGGAACTGTACTCACTCGGAGAAAAAATAAAACCAGATAACTGGGGAATAATTTTCAGAACCGGAGCAGCAAACCAACCACCAAGCGTCTTAATCCAAGAAGTCTCCGAACTAAGTAGAAAAGCAAAATTGTTAATGGAAAAAAACAGGGAAAGTAAAAGCCCAGCCCTACTACTAGAAGGCGACGAAAACATATTCGTCGAATTCACAAGCGAAGACAAAAGAAAACTAGACAGCATCAGAAAACAAGTCGTAAAAACCATTGACCAACACCATTACTACAAATCAATAGGCCACGAATACGCCCTACTAGTCGATTTCACAGAAGAAATTTTAACAAAGAACCCAAAAATGGAAAGTACGGTGCTAGAAGTCTTTAACAAGTTATACACCAGAGAATTCCCCAAAAAAGGCGACCAAATCCTAATCGAACACGTAAAAATAAACGGCTACCAATTCACACTCTCAGGCACCCTAACCAACCTAGATCTCAACAATAAACAGTTAAGCGTAAAGAGACTATTCAGGGGCGGCGGATACTTTGACGGACTCAACATACCCAAGCAAATGGGAGACTACGGAAACACAGAAATAGTACTCGGATCCTGGAGCCTACAAACAGAATACTACTCAAAAAACGGCGAATTCAAAGGAGCATACTATAACATAAACACAGGAATAGAGTTTTACCCGCCCAACAGAGTTAGATACATAGACCTCGCCGTAGACGTGGTGGAATGGCCCAACGGCGAAGTAAAAATCATAGACATGGATGAACTAAACGAAGCATACAGAAACGGAGCAATATCAGAAAAATTAAAAATAAAAGCAGAACAAAAGGCAAAGGAAATATTTGAAAAAATCAAAGCAAAAAATGAGAATAAGAAAGCATAAATGGGAAGAATCCTCAGAAACTATGGAAAAAATAATAAAGAGGTTCCACTCTCTTTCCAAATACCTGCGTTAAACCGATCGGGACAGGTAAGAGCACACCACCATTAAAATCAGAAAAATTCCAAGCAATCACCAAAAATAGAAAAAAGAGAAAGTAGAAATAGGAAAATTTAAAAAAACGCTTATCTGTCATCGATAAAATTAAAATAACTACTCGTATATGGGTTTAGTAAGAAAGTAACGGTTAATGGAAAGGTTGCGGGGATGTCCGAGTGGCCAAAGCCAGACAGGTGGCCAGAGGAGGCAGACAGGAGTCATATTCCTGGCCGAGGCTCAGGACCTGCTGGCGTAGAGGCATCCTCAAAAGGACAGCTGCGTAGGCCTGCGCGAGTTCGAAAGAAGCATCAAGAATGGATGCCTATCGAGAATCTCGCTCCCCGCACCAATTAAAATTCCTTCGGCGGTTTCGCCCGGCTTCTTCCACTGTTAAGATAAGCTAGTACTACCAAGCAAACTTCGAGAAATTTATGATTAAGGTTCGTAATTAACCTATCTTTTCGGAAACGCTTTTGGGTGGAAACCTTGGTATAATCCAGAAGACTTTACGCGGAAGATTGCACGGCGCTGAGGGCGAATGCTCATTTGGTAGAGGTAACAGGGGAGGGAAGAGTTAACTGTTTTTATGTCAAATCGGCGATGTCTATCCCGCACTCAGCTATCCTATCCAGCATATCTACTATGGTGTTGAGTGGAGTTGCCAGAAGAGGCGCGTGATTTAGGATTTCTTCATACGCAGCGTTCAAAGCCTTTTCTAGTTCAGGTTTTTTAGCGATGGTCTTCGAGGCTAGATTCACATCCTTTCTCAGAAGAGCTTCGATTGCATTTGAGTGAATCTCTTGCGTTATTTGACTTAACTCCAAGATTTTCTGAAGCACTGTTTGGGGTATAGGTGTTTTCTGGAGGAATGGAATCTGTTTTGCTATCTTTACCGCGTAGTCAGCTAGTGCTTCGATACTTTTCACAACTGCACGATAGTCCAGACACTCTATCGGAGTCACTCCCATTTTCTCAGCCAACCGAGGATCCTGTATTGCGGTCCTGAGCTGCCGAACTATCAGGAAATAAAGTCTGTTAACCTCTTCATCACGGTTAATAACATTCTTCGCTAGTTTGTCATCGAGCTCTTTAAGAGCAGTAATTACCTCCTCCTGCATCTTAGCCGCTATCAAATAAGTTCTTTTCATCGTTCTCCTCAAGGGCACCGCAGAGGGAGATAGCAAACACTGCAGAGTAATTTCCCGAGCGTCTTCCTCAACTATTTCCACACCAACCAATTGCTGCAGAGACTTTTTGACTTCTTCCCTTTGATAAGGATTTATCCTAGGTCCCTTTGATTTCAAACGAATAATGTCATAGCCGTAAAGGTACTTTGCAGTAATTTCACGAGTAAAGCCTTCATCCATTTCGATCTCAGCGACCCTCAAATGCTCTCTCTCGGAGTACTTGGGGTCCACTAGGAGAGCCCCGTCACCTCTCTCAATAATTGCAACCAAATCTCCCCTTTTCAATCCAAGTCTCTTTATCCAGTCCTTGGGAAGACTTATAAAAAAGTACTGCCTCCCGTTTTCTGCAACTTTCGAATTTCCATTTTTCCAAACACCCCATTCAGCTTAATACCCTTATCAAGAACAATCTATCAGAACATCGAACAGGTTTTGGGTTTAATTCGTGCAAAAGAAATTCTTTAGAGGTATATATAGTTTTGGGTAACTTTTGATATTGTATTAACATTTTGTTTTTTACATACCATTCTACTTCAATCCGAATCACATAGAACAGCTTTCTAGAAATACCAAAAGTTATATTCCGCAACTCTCTTCTTATAAAGTAGAATCAAAGTAGAAGTTGAACGACCGTGCAGGCGCAGAACAGGATCAGAAAAACACTAAAAATCATTTTAGATGCGGGATACCAGATAACTCCAGAAGCGCTGAAAGCATTTTCACTGTATGAAAACCCAGAAGAGGTTGCAAAAGAATTAATCTCAAAAATCGAAGAAACCTCAGAAGACGTCATCACCATAGACCACAAGTATATTAACGAATTATACAAAAAAAAGGAAACAACAAGCGAACCAGAAGAAACAGAAAACATAGAGGCAAAAGACGTAAGAGCGGAAATAACCACAGAAACGGCAACACTAGAAACTCAAGAACCCAGTCAAATATCAAAAAAGCCAGAACTTTACACCAGCAATCAGCTCGTATTAACTCAAAGCCCAAAAAGATTCTTAGCAAAGGATATCGACGCCAGACTCGAAGTAGTATTCGACCCCACCGGAAGAATGAAAGGCAAAGGCACACTTGAAAATTTTATAGAATACTTCAGAGACAGATACATGAGAATATACAACATCTTTCTAAAAAGAGGAGACATAGAAAACATATCCAAACTTTCAGAAATCACAAACAGCAGAGAAAAACAAGCCAGAGTAATCGGAATAGTAACATCAATTCAAAAAACAAAGTCAGGACACGTAATAATCGAATTAGAAGACCTTGAAAGCACAATCAAGGCAATTATCTACGAGAGCAACAGTGAAGTAATAAGAAAAGCAGAGTACTTAATGCTAGACCAAGTGATATGCCTAGACGGACACACATCCAGAAACATGTTCGTAGTAAACGATTTCCTATGGCCAGACACACCACTCAAACGTGTACGAAACAAGGCAAGCGAACCAATCTGCGCAGCTTTCATCTCGGACACACACTTCGGCAGCAAAGAGTTCCTAGCCAACTCCTTTAAGAAATTTATACAATGGCTAAAAGGACAGGTGGGAAACGAGAGAAGCAGAGAACTAGCCGAACGCGTAAAATACCTAATAATCGCAGGAGACATCGCAGACGGCATAGGAGTTTACCCCACACAAGAAGAAGACCTAATAATCACAGATATCTACGAACAATACGAGCAAGCCGCAAGACTTTTTGAAGAAGTCCCAGAACACATAAAAATGATTGCAATACCCGGAGGCCACGACGCAACAAGAATGGCACTCCCTCGACCCGCCATACCTAAAGACTATGCCGAGCCACTTTATGAAATCGGTATAGTGATGCTAGGTGACCCTGCCCAGATCCGAATACACGATGTAGAAATTCTAGTTTTCCACGGAGAAAGCCTGAATGATGTCATGGCCGCCCTCCCCATAGACCAAACAAAACCACACAGAGCCATGACAGAACTAATAAAAGGAAGACACCTAGGTCCCATTTATGGGCTCACACCAATCGCACCCGAACCTCAAGACTGGCTAGTAATCGAAAGAGTTCCAGACATTTTACACTGCGGCCACATACACATCAACGACACGGGAGCATACAGAGGCACAATCCTTCTAAACTCTGGAACATTCCAAGCACAAACAGCATACCAAAAATCAATGGGCCTCCAGCCAACCCCGGCCAAACCAATAATCCTCGACCTTCAATCGTACAAAATCACACAACTAGACTTTCTCTAATTACCGGGTTGGAATAGAATCGTAAACATCACTCCAAAATCTGACATCAAATTTAGATATCACTTTTTGATATCAAACGCTATTACGAAACATTAGGAACGTAATTCACGGTTTTTTGAATATGGTGATCCCTCTCAAGGATCTCCTTTATCTGTTTAGCAGGAACGTTAATCTTAATTTGTTTCGTCATCCCATAACGCCCCTCGCTCTTAAGCTTAGCAACAATAATTCCAAGCATATCCAACTCCGCGATAAGACCACTGACACGCCTCTGCCCCAACACCTCAAGATTAACTATTTTACAAAGATCTGAATAAACACTATAAACCCGACCAGTAGTAATCTTCGATTTATGCCGGTCCAACAAGTATATACTATAAAGAACAAGCTTGGACTGAATAGGAAGCGTAGAAAGAACCTCAGAAACGCGATCAGTCTCCAGTATTTTCTGGGCCATCCTTACGTGCTCCTCAGTAACCTTATTCGCTCCCATTCTTTCAGCCTGCTCACCCGCCACACGCAGAAGATCCAAAGCACGCCTCGCATCACCATGTTCTCTAGCAGCAAGAGCAGCACAAAGGTTAATCACACCAGGCTCCTCCAAAGCACCATCATAGAAACTCATTTTCGCCCGCTCCCTAAGAATGTCCTGTAACTCGAGCGCAACATAGGGCGGGAACACCAGCTCCTCCTCCCCCAAACTACTCAAAACACGAGGATCCAAATTCTCCTTAAACTTTAGATTGTTAGAAATACCAATAATGCTTACACGAGCAGACTTCAAAACGGAATGATTAATCCTCGTCAGATCGTAGAGTACACTATCCCCGTCCTTATCCACCAGTTTGTCAACCTCATCCAAAACAATAATCATAAGTTCTCTCTTAGAGTCAAGAGCTGAAATAAAACGGTTATAAACCTCATCGGTGGGCAACCCCGTAAAAGGCACACTAACCCCCAAATTCTCACACAAATGAGCCAAAACACGATAATTAGTATTAACAGTACTACAATTCAAATAAACATAATTAGGAGTCGAAACACCCAAATCCCTACACTTCTCAGCCAGATGCTTCAAAACATACTTAACCACCGCAGTCTTCCCGGTTCCCGTTTTACCATAGATGAATACGTTTGAGGGCGTTCCACTCTTCAGGGCAGTGGCTAAAATGAGTCCAACGTGGCTTATTTCCTTGTCTCGATGGGGTAAATGGTCTGGAACATAGGTGGGACGGAGAACCTCGCGATCCTTGAATATTCTGGGACCCGAAAGAAACTTTTCAAATATGACATCAAGGGGCTTCTCACTCATTCTCAAACATCTACCTGTTGATGGTTACCACATAGGGGGATAATCAAATAAGAAATCGCTTCGGTGAACGCTAGATTATTCAAATCCTCCGAAGGTAGTAATCGGCACAATTTCCATTGGAAATCAAGGTAATAAAGATTGCGCAGTGAATAAGTAAGATGTAAGTAACACCGTCCAAATATAAAGTTGAGTATCATTTTTAGATAACATTAAAAGATATCAGAAAAAGATGTCAAAAAGTGATGTCAAGTGTGAACGAGAGGAGACAACAGAAGAAAGAAAACTAAAACCCACGGCCTTCCTCACTTCAGGATGGTTCCTCCTCCCCAGTTACCTCCACTCTGAATTTCTTTAGATTTTCACTCCTTTTGGCCAAATCTTCAGAGGTCAAATCAGTGTCTTTAAATGCCTTTAGCACACCAACCCAACTACCAATAAAATGACGCGCAAAATCCCTCTTCTGCGGATCTCTCTGAGGAATAGTCCTCATATAATTCTTGAAATTTTTAAGATACTTATCAACAACCTCAGGAGACAAACCATTCATAAGTTGGAAAATCAGAGAATCCCTGGAATTAGACTCAAGAGCTTTTAGCCAACCCTCCCAAGCAATACGAGCCCACTCACTCTTAAACTTCCCATTGTTAATCGTTGAACGAATAATAGCAATGGCTCCCTTCTGATCGCCAACCTTTAAAGCGTACGCCAGTTCATTTAAGGGATCCAGAATTATCACCAGCAGACTTGTTCATAATCTGTCTCTTATACACATC
>JAUQYY010000002.1 GCA_030587505.1 Candidatus Sigynarchaeota archaeon | reverse complement strand
GATGTTCTATGAAGACTATCCAGGTGATTACACCAACCGAAGAATCAGAGAAGATCGCTAAGGTTCTGAGCGATTCCGGAAGAGATTTTTCAGTGATTTCTGGCAGGGAAAACACACTCATTATCATCACCTCGATGGAAGAAGAGGTGGAGGAGATTCTCCAAGATTTAAAACGCATGGGCGTAGGCAGAGAATACGGAAAAATACACCTCAGCCCCGTGAGCGCCTCGCTCCCCTCAATAATGACGAGAAAACCGTTAATGTCCTTCGAACGCGTGTCAAACGATGAGATCATCCAGATGGTAGAAAAAGCAACCAAGATTAATGTTAACTACTTCGTTTTGACCATTCTTGCGGGCGTGCTGGCTTCAATAGGGCTCCTAGGTAACAACGCTGCAGTAATAATCGGCAGCATGGTGATAGCACCCCTCCTAGGTCCGGTCACAGGAACAGCCATGGGAACAATCCTCAGCAGGAGAAAAATGTTCGAAGATAGCATTAAGGCAGAAGCCGCAGGTATTCTCATCGCGATAGCCGTCGGATTCCTTTTGACTTACTTGTATCCCGGAGCAACGCCCACCACAGAGATCCTGGCTAGAGCGCAGCCGAACCTAGCGGACATGGCACTCGCTATCGCTTCTGGTTTTGCGGCCGCCGTAGCCCTCAGTGGAGGGCTGGAATCAACGCTCGTCGGTGTCGCTGTCGCGGCGGCTCTGCTTCCCCCCGCAGCGAACATTGGAATCGCCATAGCTCTGGGTCACTACAGCATCGCTCTGGGTTCAGTTCAATTACTGCTAATAAACATTCTGAGCATAAACCTGACGTGCACCGCGCTTTTCTGGCTCCAGGGAATAAGGCCGTCGGTATCCTTGAGAAGGGAGAGAGTAGCAGCCCGAATCCTACGCCGACGATTAACTGTGGTGTTAATCGCGCTTCTCGTTCTAGCCATACCAATCGGCCTCACAACCCAGAACATGCTTAGGCAAGCAAACTACACTCGTGTGGTTAACTCGGCGATCTACTCCCAAGCACTCCCGCCAAACAGCGCGGTCGTCGGAAGCATCCAGACACTTTACGATCCAACAACGAACATCCTGTGGGTCAACACGGTGATCTTCTTCCCGGGAGGCCCGCCCGCAAATCTCGTGCACACCCTTTCTTTGATTATATCTTTGGGTTCGGGAATACCAACAATCGTGGTAGTAACAAGCGTGAACGCGACTGTATCCTCCGTGTTATGGTGAAGCATCGTGTGAAAGACTGAAACGTCTTGCGATTTTTTCCTTAAAAAACACGTTTATATGTAGCTAGTTCCTAAATTAATCAGTAAATTCTCTGTTCTCTTGATGACTTCAGTGGATTGTACAAGGATGTGATTTCCTAGCGTGTGGAAAAATTCAGGAAGAGGATGAAGGATAATGAGTGAAAAAGTCTGTCCAAACTGCGGAAAAACCTCTGAAGCAGGGATGAATTACTGCATGTACTGCGGTACCAAACTTGAGGAAAAACCCACGCCGCTCAGCGAGGAAAAAAAGGAAACATCTATGGGGGAATCAACACAGGAAATCCCAGAAACACTAGTGGAGGAGGATAAGATTCCCCAGGACATTAGAACTCAACTCGAATTAAGGGCAAAGTTGGAAGAAATTATTGGCGAAACATCGGTGCTTAAGGGAGAAATAGACAGGCTAATGGAAGAATTATCGGGCGAAATCTCAATAGAAGAGTACAAGAACAAGATAAAAGTGTTGAAGAGCAAAGTGGTTGAACTCAAGAAGGAGAGAGAGGATGTCGAGAGTCTATTGAGGCCCCTACCGTTAGAACAGGTTGCAAAAGAAAAGGAGGAGTTAAAGGAACGCCTCACAAAACTGAAAGAGGTTTACAGAGCCAAGGAGATAAGTGAGGAAACATTCGAAAGGCTTCGCAAAGAGTATGAATCAGAATTCGAGAAAGCAAAGAAAAAACACAAAGTAGAAAAAGAGAAGGTAAAGAACTGGATCGCACAACTGGAAAAAGACAGGAAGAAAATTCAGGAGGAGTTGGAACTCCTCTACGCGCGGTACAAAACAGGAGAAATACCAGAGGAAGAGTACCAGAAGAACAAAGACGAGCTGAAAAAAGAACTGAACAGAACTCAGATAAGCTTAGAAAACCTGAGAATAGAGATCCGACAATGGGGCTAAAAACTGAATAGAGAAAAAGAGTTACTTGGATCACGCTTATTATATAAGTAAATGTTGAAAAAAAGAAAAAATTTTAATAAATATTAAAATTCTAAAAACTTAATCGTGTTGAAACATCGGAAAATTTATTTATACGTGTTTATTTTTGTTTCACAAATATCTAAGTAGGAGCTGCAACGTGTTGGTTGGAAAACCATGCCAACCCTCATGCCGGTTTTTCCAGTGCGCACAGAAAGCCCTCGAAATAAAAAGAACCAAGCACGGAACAGTATTTCTATGCTCCTGGGGAGGCGACACTTGTGTAGGCGCCCAATGCGTATACGCAAACTGCATCAGGAAAAAGTTGAAGCCAGACTTAACATGCGGCCTAGAACCGCCAAAACCCAAACAGCAAAGAAGGATTGAACCAGAAATAGACATAGAATCAAGGGACTTGGAGAAGTGGTCTCTGGACCAAATTCCCATGAAATCAAAAACCCTGAAAAAGATTAAAGCTCTAAACTACGATATAGACTGAGAAAAATCAAATATTTCCCCCTTCTGACTCCTCTATTTTTTCCAAACAATTACACCTTAGTCAATCCAGGAACGTATCGATCAGGGATTTTGTTCTTACATGCTCTGTAATTTCTCCGCTCGTAAGGTAGTTTTTTATCTTCAACGTTTCATTAATTCTCTCGTCTATGCTGTCTCTATCAATTTTCGATTCACAGATTATGGTCACTTTCTCCAAAAAATTCTGTTCTTTTAAGAATGAAAGAATAAACCTCCAGGGAAGCTGATTCTGTTTGCTGTCCAGCGTCGTATGCGCTTTCTCTCCCCGCCTAGTGGTAATAATCCCCGAAATGTGCACAGGTACCCTGTACTTCTTTAGGTCTATGGTATTTTCCAGTAGTTCTATTCTGCGAAGCAGCCCCGACTCTGTTGTTACCATTCCACCCCTTGCGAAGTCATGGGCGATATCCCAGCAGATTAGGCACCCGGTTTCACCCGCCACTCTAATGAGGGTGTCAAAATCCGCGAAGGATTTAACCTTACCCGCAACTTCAGGTGCAAGCATTGTTTTATGTCCCCTTTCCTCTCTAATCCTCATGATTTCTTTCAGCAGGGTTTTGACCCTCTTTTCGCTGTCTCTGGCTTTCATCGAACCACAGTGAAAAGTAATATGGGTTGCTCCCAGTACGTCTCCAAGTTTTAGATTGATACTGAAATGCGCCTTGGTGGTCCTTACACGCTTGGGACTTGTGGTGGTTAAACTTATTGTGTAGGGGGCGTGAACGCTTACCGACAAGCCGCGAAGCATTTCTGAGATTATTTCCGTCTGCTCCACGGTGGGGTACAGAGGGGCTGAGCTGCCCTTGGGGGCGTAGAGCACGCAGCCTAGGAAGAGTATCTCGAGGGAATTGAGTTCGTTCTCGTGAAACTTGTTTGCTATAACGGAAACTTTTTCTTTGTCTGTGTAGACTGACAGGTGGAATGCAGGAAAACCCAGAAACAATTTTTTCACCGGATTAGGGATTAGGATAACTAGAAGGAGAGGATGCTATTATTCTTTTTCAATATTCATAGAACTGATTGTATATCTTTCGCCT
>JAUQYY010000409.1 GCA_030587505.1 Candidatus Sigynarchaeota archaeon | reverse complement strand
TTTCGGGGAGTTTTGCGTCGAGGATGTTCCAGGCCCGCTCGGCTGTTAGAACGTATACTCCGAAGATAATTAGCCCGATGATGAGGCCCACGATTACGTCTGTTGGCCAGTGTGCTCCTAGGTAGACTCGGCTTATGGCGACGAGCACGGATATCACCGCGGCGAGTGTGAAGAGGGTGATTCCCCGCTTCGAGAGGGTTGGTGAGTCCTTCTTTGCGAGCCAGGCGAGTGTGAAGGCGGCTGCTGACACCGTTTGGGCGTGGCCGCTCGGCATTGAGGGCCCCTCTGGGAAGTAGAGTTTTCGCACCTCGTAGATGCTGGGTCTGGGTCTGCCCACGATGTATTTCAGAGTGTAGTTGAGGAAAGTGCTGAAGAAGAGTAGCACCGCGAGGAATATACCTTCCCTCTTGTAGCCGAGCCAGTAGATTATCGGAATCAGGAGAAACCATAGGAGTTTGTCTCCGAGGAAGGTCACGGCGAACCAGAACGCGTCGAGAACAGGATTTCCCCCGACAAAGCCCCACGGGGTCCAGAAGCTTCCCTGAACAGCCCAGAGAACTCCTAGATCCCAGACGTACCAGTAATTCATCAACACGAGTAGGAGTATGTACTGCTCCATTTGGTTTCGCCAGCATTCTTCTCTGAGTGTTTAATATTATTTGGTCTCTTTTTAGATATAAAGGTTCATTCTTTAAAAAATAAATCTCGAAAATATAGTAAGAATACTCATTATATATGAATCAAACTTCAACCAGCATTTCTAGAGGAAACACAACAGTTTTTAATACCCTGCCATGGTGAGCACACGAGTATTTTCGTAGTGAACTCGAAGAAGTACGTTCGGTTTCGTTCCATTCTCGAAACACTTCCAAATAATTGGTTTCTTCCTCCTCTTGGAGGCTCCGCTCTTTATGTACCCGATTTTTGGTAAAAGAGGAGTGTCATCCCTAATATTTAAAAGAGAGTTCAATAAAATAGTTATAATTACTAAACAAGACTCGTAACCATTGTTTTTCGTCCCACGAGTTAAAACCCCACTCCACCAGCAGGAAAGGTGGAAAAGATGTTCGGTGTAGAAACCGCAGCGGATTCACTAATCCCAAAGTGGGCGCAATACTTTCTTCAACCTCCCCTCTCAGCCCAGATAGTCTTCACCATAATCCTCGTGGTCACCTTCGCGCTGATCGCAACGGAGCGTCTCCACAAGACCGTCGCCGCCCTGGGAGGAGCCGTAGCAACGCTCATCGCAGGTGGATACTTCTCCGTGGTCTATTCTTGGACTCCGTATTTCACTGCCTGGGTAACAAACGGACTCGTGTGGAAGGAGATGCTCTTCTCCTTTGACGACGTGTGGAAGGAGTTCATCAGCTGGTCCACAATACTCATCATCATCTCTATAGTCATTATAACCACCGTAGCCAGCCGTTCGGGGCTATTCGAATACATTATAGTTAAGGTCATCAAGCTGAGCGGAGGAGACATAAAAAGACTCTTCCTCTACATATGGGCGCTGTCATTCGTTCTGACCATGGTGCTGGGTAATAATCCCACCTTTATCATCGTGAGTGTTCTTGTACTCCTGGTAACGAGGATTCTGAACCTCAACCCTGTACCGTTTATCCTCGGCACGGTGTTCGTGGTCAACGCCGCGAGTTCATCCACTGTTATAGGCAGCTTCGTGAACATTCTGGTTTCCGGTCACTACAATCTCGATCCGGCGCGTTGGCTCTCTTATCCTACTTTTCTCGTGCTGGGGTTACCCTTCGCTGTGCTGTGTACGCTTATCGCCCTGTTCTTCATTTTCCGCTACTACAAGGACGCGTTTCAAATCACCAAGGAGAGGGAGGAGTACTTGGAGATGCGAGCGAGGCTGCTGTCCTTCGACGAGCGGACACTGATGAGAAACCCGAAAATGTTCAGGCGTCTAGCCATACTGCTCATAGCGACGATAGTCGGATTCGTGGTGGCGGGATTCTTCGGAGTACCATTCTACGTGGTAGCCCTGATTTTCGCCTTCGCGTTCCTCTTTGTGAGCGGAGAGGACCCCGAAAGAACCCTGAGAGAGGTGGACTGGAGCCTCATATTCTTCTTCATAGGAATATTCATTATCGTAGGCGGCGTGGACAGGACCAAAATCCTGGAAATCATGGGAAACAGCCTCGGAAACCTGACGTTCGCCAATATTCCAGCCACGGTCGCACTCGTTACCACGTTCTGCGGCGTACTATCAGGGATACTCGACAACATCTCGGTGACGACCGCCCTGCTCTTTGTGACCCCGAGCCTCTCTGCATCCGCTCTCATAAACCAGAACATCGTAACATGGTCGCTCATCTACGGAGCCAACATAGGAGCCAGCCTAACCCCTATCGGAGGCATACCGAACCTGATTGCGATCACTGGACTGGAGAAGGAGGGATACCACATCTCGTGGGGAGAATTCCTAAAAGTGGGTGGACCCATCACGATGATAAGCCTCCTCGCGGGGATACCACTGCTAATCGGATTCGCTCACCTTCTCGGCTGGGGATTGGACTTCACAAGTCTAATTCTGTCCACGCTCCACTGAAAAATCAACCCCAGCATTCACTCCCTGGCATCCACGAATTTTAAAAACTCAAGGTAAACATCAAACCCTGCGAAAAAATGAGCAAGATCCGTGAAAATGTTTATTACTCTCGCAAATTAATATATAATAACCATTTTATACTCACGTTCGGAGGACAATGCATGTCTCTGAAAGCGAAACTCAGAAAGATTTTTACCTACAAAAGAACTATACTGGTTATCCTCGCTATACTTATCGGCGTCTTGGCGTGGGTGGACTACTGGACAATATACTTGGACAACATACTGCACGGGCCTATTGTTGCAACCCTCCACTTCACGTACAGAGATTACTACTTCACCCACATGATCCAGGAATACGTTCAGGGAGGAGCCCCGATACTACTGTTCTTCCTTGCTTCTATTGGTGACGGTTTACCAGACGGTCTGCTCACAACAGGTATTACCGCAGGCCTATTCATCTTTGGGAAAAGGGTGCAAACCCACATTCTAATGTACACTCTCAGTTACCAGTTCAGAGGATTCAGCGCCGAGTGGGGTATAGTGATTGCCCTGATTGCTGTGGGCATTGTCGGAGGCTTCTTCTCACAGTTCCAAGTGTACAGCTTGATGTGGAAGAGCTTCCTGTACTCCTTCAAGAAACCGAAGGTCATAGTTTCTTGGCTGTTCTTCTTGCTGGCACCCTTCGCCATCGGGGCTCTGGTTAACGTTCACTACATCACCCAATCGCAGCTAAAATTCGGCCCCTGGACCATATACTACAACGAGGTTCTCATGCTGTGCTTCGTGTACGCCTTCGTATCTGTCGCCCTATCAGCCTTCTTCAGCAAGCGTTTCTGGAGCGGAGCGTTCGTAGGAGGCACAATAAGCCTCACCTCATTCATGGGAATACTGAGAACAGGCGCACCGCAGCTCCTGCATGACCTCGTTTGGCTTCCCTACTACATAACGGTTCAGGGGGGAATCATAAGATACTATCAGCAATTCGGGATTTACCAAGCAGACCTCAGCGTCGCCTACGTGGCAATGGCCGCAGTGTTCATAATCATTTCAGCTCTCTGGGGCGGCTTCTGGGCATCGATGGGAAGAGTCAGCACGTACACCGAACCCACCCCGGAGCTGAAAACGCCGCAGGGCTTAGCGTTCATATTCCGAGACCTGTGGTCAAACTATTTCCTTCTAGGTAAAAACGCCGTAGACGAATTCAAGAAAACAACAAAGGGCGTGGAAGCCCGACTCCGAAGATTCTTCAGAAGGGAGCCAGAATACGAGACCTACGAATTCATGGACCGCGTGCCCAGAGGAGAAAAACCAACACTACCCGAACACGAGCTGGAAATCATCCCCCAGGAAGGAAACAAGTGCATGGTCCGCGTGAGGAAAACGGGCGAGGAAATCGGGCCCTTATACGACCCGAACTACCTTGCGAGAAAGTACAAGCCGCACTGGAACCCCTTCGAGCTCGCTCACCAAGCCAACGTGGTGAGATCCGCCATTCCGCTGGTGGCGGTGATGATAGCGATCGCAACCATCTACTTCGTGGTTAACATCGGCTACTACCTATGGCTCCTACTGCTCCCTGACCCGGTGTGGAGACTGTACACAACGGGTGAGGTTCGAATCCTGGCTGCGAGCGCCTTGGTGCTCTTCGCCATAATCGTCCTGTTCTCGATATACTGGGGCCGAAAGTCCTACGCGATGCTCAGCGAGTCACCGGAAGGAGCCCCGGCGGTTATAGCCATCGGTGTATTCGCGAGCGTTGCCTTCGTCTTCGCCGAGTACATTCTGCTGCGTCTAGCGGACTTCTTAACCCTAAACATTCTAAACTCTCCGTACTTCAGGATATGGGTTCTAGGGGACACGTTTAAACCCGGATTACTGCTGTTCGGTTTCCTCGTGGGAAACCCCTCCCTAGCCCTCGGACCAACTCTACTAGACCAGTACACGGTGCTTGCAGCGATACCCTTCAACCTAACGTTCACCGCATGCATCTACGGTATCGTGTTCCTGCTAGCGGCGAGCTTCATCCTCGGCCTTTCCGGTGTACAGGTGCTCGGACTCGAAAGATTCACCCTATACCTCTACGCGAGCGAGGGGCCCCTCTTTCCCTACAAGAGAAGGGAAGACGCCCCGGTGTGGGTTGAGGGCAAGTACTACTGGGTTATGCGCTTCGTCTACCTGTGGCCGGGAGAATTCACCGTAGCCGCAAGGTCACTGTACCATGAGGACTACGAGCGTGTAGAGGTCTGGGTCAACGCGGAGACCGGAGTGCTCGAGTGGATCGTTGGAGACTACCACTGGAGAGAACTGTTCTACAGGGTTCCAGACGACGGCAAAGACCACCAAATCATTGTGAACTTTAACACCAACTTCCACACGCCCGAGATAGCCCTGCTCCACCCAGAAGAGCTGGCTGATTTCCAAGTTGAGGAGCCCCTCAGAGCAGCCTTCCACCTGAGCAAAGACCTGGTCAAGAGGGGACGGGAGAGAACACGAGAACTCTTCAAAGCCGTTGGTGAGAGAGTTTCATCCACCGTCACCCGGAAAGAGATTAAGTACGCCGTTAAAACGAGGTCAGAGTACGTTGACGACTACTTGGTGGACATCGCTCCGGGAGTCAGGAGAGTCGCCGCAAATGTTTGTGCAAAGCTTCCCTGGAGCTTCTGGAGGTATCCCCTCGGTGTACCCACAATCAACCCGCAAACCAACAAGTATTACTACCGCGAGAAGAACTACTTCCCACCGGTGATCAAAGCCCCGCTACACCCAATCAAAAAGAGAGTTGATGGAGAAGGCAGACCCGCGGTTATGGATAAACAGGTGTGCGCCAACTGCTTCACGCTGAACACCATAGACCTCAAGTCCAGCGACCCTGAGAACTGGAAGTGTAAGAACTGCGGCGAGGACATGCGAAGACAATCAATGATCCACTAAGACGCCAAACCGTGAAAACGCGGTTCTTTCCCT
>JAUQYY010000383.1 GCA_030587505.1 Candidatus Sigynarchaeota archaeon | reverse complement strand
ATCTGAATGAAGGCGGCTACGTCTCCTTTTTCCACGTTGACTATTCGACCGTCTAACCTGTTTTTGTCCGGGATGGAGAAGCCGCACGCCTCCCACAGCTCCGAATTCTCAAGCGCCTGTCCGACAAAATTTTCGAAGCGGTTGTACTTGCGGAGAAGATACCTGCCCAGGGGGGTGAGCCTCATGCCGCCTCCACCGTCTCTTCCCCCCTTAAAGGTTTCAACCACGGACTTGCCCAGCCTCTTCTCGATTTTTCTCAGATATCCCCAGGCATACCTGTAGGAAATGTTTAGACTCTTCGCGGCTTTTGTGAGGGAGCCCTCCCTCTCAATGGCCTCCAGTAGCATGGCTCCACCCTTACCGAGAAGAGACTCACCCTCAAACTCCAGCCAGATTTTTGTCTTTGGGACCACATCCAAAAAAATCACCCAACATTAAACTACTAAGGATGAAGGAGACAACAAGACTATAAACTTTACCTCCAATAAGTCTTGAAACGCTGGGAGAGCGAATATTTTTGCGGATTCTGACTAGGTTTCTACTCGTTTCTTCTCTTTAGTTCTCGGTCTATGAGAATGTCTCCCGTCTTTTTGTTTATGATTCGAATCACTCGGTGTAAGGGAATCGTGCCCTCATCGCCCTTGTAGGAGTAGGTGAAGAAGCCGCCGCCTATGTCTTTGATGCATGAGTAGGGGATTTCCTTTGTGTTTCCCTCATCGGTTCTGTGGATAAAAACCACGGAGTACGAGTCCGGGTCATGCCTCTTGTCCCATCGAATCTCGTTGAGCAGGTCTCTGATTGTGATTCTTCTTCCCTCGCGACAGTTTTTGCAGAGGAGGAAAACATCGTCGTTTTTCTTTACTTCTTCTACTCCGACTGTGCTGCCACACTTTGAACACTGATTCTTCAACTCGGCCACTCAAAACCACTTATAGGAAAGGAAACACACTCACCGCAGATAAATCTTCGCTGGAACGAGTCAAGACCCTGGATATTCCTATTCGAATTCGTATTTCACATCTCCGTTGAGATACATGAGGATTACTATTCCCAAAATCAACGGAATTAACATCACGAGATAATACGAAAGAAACACATACTGGGATGGA
The DNA here is from genome assembly GCA_030587505.1 of Candidatus Sigynarchaeota archaeon. Taxonomy (GTDB): domain Archaea; phylum Asgardarchaeota; class Lokiarchaeia; order Sigyniarchaeales; family Sigyniarchaeaceae; genus Sigyniarchaeum; species Sigyniarchaeum tengchongense. Next base: position 7,687 of record JAUQYY010000383.1, on the reverse strand, counting down.
AGAAGGGTCAACAGTACGGTTATGATGTTAATGTTGAAAAAGCTGTACCCATATCCATAGTAACCCGTTGCCGGGAGGAACGGAATAAATGAGAAAGTTACGCTTAGGATGGCGTACGATATGGTTACCAGCCGCGCCCAGTTTTTCATTCTCCAAAGTCCAAGAGCCGCTAGTACAAACAAGACGCCCAGAATGAGGTAGAATATCACTTGGGAGGACAACAACGGAAACATTGATTGAAACACTAAGAGATTGTAGAGAAGAGTGTACTGGAAAAAACCAATGGGTCCGGGAAACCAGTACGGATAGTATGTGTAACTCACACTTTGGAGGAGGGGCGGACTAAGTACGATGCTTAGGTAGTAAAGCGCGGCAATCACACTCCCTGCCGCGTTCAGCAGTAAGAAGATCGCGATGAGGGTGACACCCGTGGGCCGATAATAGGACATAGGTAACCCTCCTTTCCTAGCGAATTAGAGTATTTTACGTATTTAATTATTTCTTTCCGTTGGCATTGAAACCAACCGGTGGCTATTACCGACTCGGATGCTTCAAACCTGTAGAGGGGAACTTCCTGTTTCTGCGCGGAGATGTGACCCCTTCCTTCATTTCTGTTCGAATCTGCTCCGAATGTTTCCTGGAAGGTAGAGTAGAAGCGCAAAGCCGATTATCGCTGGAGCGTAGTAAGAGAACTGAACAAGCAGCGTGTTGGACGTCAAGGATAATAAGACGTAGATCACGTTGAGGTTGAGGGTTGGTGGAAAGAAGGGAATGATTATGTTGAAAACGGCGTAGGCGACGGTGAAGAAGAAAGCCCATTTTTTGAGCAGGTAAAAACCTATTGCCGACACGAACAACGCGCCCCCCAGGATGAAGAAAACCACCATGGTTATGAGCGTCTGAGTGGTTCTGGGCAGATGGATCAGATACATCGCAGCCCATGCCGTTAAGAGGTTGGGTGAGTACCCGTAGTAGAGGAAGAGACTTGTTAGGAGGCTTGTTTTCTCCCAGTTAAGCATAGGAATAAGGTAGGAGAGACAACCGCCCGCTATGGTAACGATGGACATAATAAGTAGGAAAATCGAAATAATTATCAAACCTAAGGGTCTTTCACTCATTTATAAAACCTCGCTGCCGAAATTTCGGGGCTAAACCGATGCAACTACAAAGCATCTATTTAATAGGTATCTATCTAATAATTGTGGGAAAACTATATTTGCTTTCTTGTTTGCGAGCACTGTGAAGGCTGCGTTCAGGTAGGGGGGTTGTCCGAGTATCGGTCAAGCGTGTCTATTGTCAACAAAACTAATTAAAGGGTTAGAGTAGTTAAGTATGTGTTGTACCCTTTCTTTATCGGGCGAAGGGTTGTTTGTGGTTCCACCGTTTTGTAAGAGGGTTGTGTGATGCCTTTAGAGGAGTTGGAGTACGGAGAGGTTGTCTCGATTATAAACGGAAATCTTGCTCACGCTAATCAGTTGTACGAAGAGGGAAAAATAAACTGGGTTGAGAGAGACATACTAATCGCCGCAGGTGGTCTCGTGAGAAACGACAGGGCTGCGGAGGAGAAACTGTACAGACTCTGCCAAGAGTACCTAGATGAAGAGGGTTTTGAACAGTTGAAAAAATTTGTTGCAACCAGAAGCAGAGTCTCATGGCTGATTTTCGTGAAGTCATACAGGATTCGAAAGGATGTGCCACCAGTTGAGGAAAAGAGATGGGACTTGGAAGAACACCGAAGAAAGAGTGTAATCATAAGAGACTCGTTTACCGAGCTTATGGAGAAAGAGTAATCAAAGGAGGACAAATGATGGAGTGCGACACTATACTGGAGGAAGCAAGGCGGGAGGAGGAGAGGGGGAACACAATGGAGGCCATAAGACTCTACAAAAGGGCTGTTGAGTGTTTTGACAGCTCTGGTGAAAACGAAAAAGTGGCTCAGACACTATACTTACTGGGTGAACTCTACAGAAGGGAGGAGGACTACTACAACGCGGCAAACGCCCTTAAAGATTCTATACTGCGATACCTGGTGTCGGGTAACACCGAAAAAGCTGAAGAAATCTCGAAAAACGTCATGGATGAAAGGATAAGATCGTCGCAGACCTTTCAGTTCGCACTCGAACTCCTCGAGAAGAGAGCAGAAGCGCAGGTCGGCGAAGAGGTGGAAGAGTTAACTCTCGAGGAAGTCCTAACGGAAGAACAGATGGAAACCATCTTAGAGGACATGGAGAAGAAAATCGAAATCACACCTGCGGATGCCGTGCTCTATGAGATTATCGGGGGCAAACCAGAGGGATTTATCCCATCAGTAGAGAGAATTCAGCTCGCCGCAAAACCCACGGAGAGCCAGTCAAAGAAACTACTCGCAACAGCTCTTGAGAAAAAGAGGGTTAGGGTAGAGTCTGAGGTAATATGCACGGTCACCGCCAAGAGGGAGGGAGAAGACGCTGAAGAGAGTTTCAAGACAGAAGTAGGGAGGGAGGATTCGGAACACGTAGCAGAGGTTTCGTTTGAAAACGTTTACGAATCCCCTATGAAGGATGTGGTTCTCACGTGCTATGTTCCCGCCTGCTACGTCGTGGAGCGAATAGACTCGGAGGCAAAACCCCAGAGAACCCCCGCACTCGAGGGGATGGAAGCAGTATTCAGGTTCAAGGAGTTAAAACCCGGCGGTAGAATAAACGTTAACTTCAAGCTGGGGAGAAACGTGTCACGCACACTCGTGATACAGCAGGGAAAGGAGATATGGGTAGTAAGAACACACACCCCGATAACAAGGGAAACACCCACCCTCTTCAGGTCAAGCCTCACCATTCGGAACACAACAGGGGAGAAAATTGACAACATAGTCTTGGAGGATGTTATCCCCCTGGAGTACGCCATCGTATCAGTGTCCCCGGAGAAACTTCAGCCACAGGCGAAGGAGCCTGAAGACACACTGGTACTGTGGAAACTATCCGGTTTCGAGAAGGATGGTAGGTTGGAAATCACCTACCAGCTTGAACGGAGGAAGACGATCAGAATAATCGAAAAGCAACTCCAGTTAAAGGATGGGCGAAACATCGGGAGAGTGACAAAAATCGTTGAGCCCCTCGAACAGGGAAAGTTTCTGGTAAACATTGAGTTCCAGAACACCACACACGCCGACCTCGAAAACGTTAAGATAAGTGACAGAATTCCCGCCACCCTAAAACTGATAAAGGCAACCATCGAACCCGAGGTCACAACGAATGGCGAGGTGAACCACCTTTCCTGGCGCTTTGGAAGTGTGGCTGAAGGCCAGTCAGTCGAATTTTCATACATAGTTGAGGGTGAAGAAGCGCGGTTCAGAGAACCACCAGAAATCGAGCTGGAGGGCTACAGGAGCTACGATGTAAGACACGTGTCCACCGATACGTATCAGGGAATCATACAAGAATCACAAGAGCTGCGAGAGTTTAAAAAGCAAGCCACACAGAGCGTCTAAAGACGGCAAAGCGTGCAAACCTCAAGTCGTACGTATAAATAGCGCAACGAGATTAAGCTCGCTAGTAAAAAGGGGTTGAGAAAGTTATCCTGCCAACTAGCGTGGCTTAAAGGGCGTCTTGAACCCTTTCTGGACTAGTCTTTCATGAATCGCACTCTTCAATGCGCCGAGGCCTTCTCCCGTTCGTGCACTAACCGGATAGATGTACCCCTCCACGGTGTGCGGCTTTCCGGCGCTCAGCCGGTGCTTTAATTCTTCTAGGTTGGCCTCTATCTCCCGTCTGGCAGCCTTATCTATTTTGTTAGCTGCGACCAGAGGAAATTCACCCGCTATCTCTGCCAGGAATTGAACCATCTCCACATCGACGGGGATTATTCCTTTACGCTCCAAGCGCTGAGAGACCTCCGTGAAGGTGGATATGTCCAGAACATGAACCGCGAGCACAATATTTTTGGCGTTTGACTCAAGGAACTCTACAATCTTGTTCTGAACTCTTTCCCCCACGGCCTTGGAGACTCCCATCATCTTACCGAAGCCAGGCATATCAACCAAGAATAAACCGTCAGCGAGGGGGTATTTTGATATTCGCCGCGTGGTTCCGGGACGCTTGCCCGTGGTGACATCCAAACCCACAACCCTTCTTATGATGCTGCTCTTACCCGCATTGGGCCTACCGGTGAAAACAAGATACTTCTCAGGCATACCAAGCATATTATAGCTCGATTCGTATTTGAAAGTAACCATCCCCACTCAAAATATTGGTGCTCGTTGGAAGTTTCGAGTAACGGGAGTGAAGAAGGTAACCACAAAGCACGAGAGGTGTATGGAGACCGTTCGATAGGTTTTTCAGAGCGATAAAAGTTTTTAAGAGGAGAACTAATTGTTTGTCCCGATGCGAATCAGGGGATTTTCCACAACAATTCCCGGAATTGAGGATATAGCCTGTAACGAGGTCGAGAGCCTTCTCGGCTGCAGGTCGGAACCGGGAGTAGGTAGGATATTTTTCGAAGCAGGCACCGAATCAATTTATCTTCTGAATCTCGGAGCAAGAACACTTCACAAAATTATGATTCAGCTCTGCAGGGAAAAGTTCCAGAGTCTAGAAGACATTTACAGAATTGCGGTGAACACGGATTACACGTGGATCATCGATCCGGATCAGACCTTTGCGATTAGAAGCGAGAGGGTGGGGACACACGATTTTACGAGCGTCGACGTTGCACGCGTGGCTGGGCAGGCGGTCATCGACTCCTTCAAACAGGCAACAGGCACAAGGCTCAGAGTCAACCTGGATGAACCCGACGTGGAGATCTACTGCCTCGTGAAAGAAGACGAATTCCTAATGGGGATTAACACGACCGGCTCCTCTCTCCACAGACGCGGATACAGGGCTTACTACCACCCGGCCGCCATTAAACCAACCCTCGCCTCCGCTATGATCCAGATGAGCGGGTGGAACCCGTCAGAGCCTCTCATAGACCCCATGTGCGGCGGAGCAACCATACTCGTGGAGGCCGCACTAAAGGCTAGAAACATGGCGCCAAACCTCTCCAGGCAGGATTTCCCCCTCCTCAAGCTCAAAATCTTTAGCGAAGAAGAGCTTAGAAACATAAGAGAAAAGATGCTAGCCCAGGAGAAGAAAGAAACCTTCGAAATCTACGGGATGGAGAAGTACAGACACCACCTAGAGGGCGGAGTCAAGAACGCGAAAAGCGCAGGTGTAATCGAAACCATCAAGCTCCGACTCGGCGACGCCACCAAACCCCAAGACTATCCAGACGTGAACTTCAAGTTCATCGTGGTCAATCCACCCTACGGTCTGAGAATGAACCCAAGGGAGGGCACCAAAAAACTGTACGAAGGGTTTCTAAGAGCTCTGAGAGAGAAAACTCAGGACGCCACCCTTGTTACAATCACAACCGCCACCAGAAGGTTCAGGGAAGCGGCAGAAAAAACAGAGGTACCCATAATGGAGGAGCGAAAAATACTGCACGGAAGACTCTCAGTGACAGTTTTCAAATGTGAAATCCCCCAAATGAATTAGAGGGCAAGCTACACGTTTAAGGGTTCAGCTTCTCATCCAAATGATCCCTAGAAGACTATCTGTGGAAAAGTAGCAGAATAGTTAAAAGAGAAAATGTGGGAATAATCGTCTTTTGAAAAAATTGAGAATTGAAAAAAAGGGAGAGCTAATAAAGTGAGATGTTAGGATTAATTCGTGAACAAGGGATATGATTACTTTTTGGCTGCCTTCGCCGCCTTCTGCTTTTCCTTCTCCTTCTTCTCTTTCTCCTTTCTCTTAGCCTCTTCCTTCTTAATCTTTTCAATGGTGTTCTCAATCTTTTTGATGTGCTTCTCAGAGTCCTTCCTGAGGTCCCCAAAAAGTTTCATCAGAATCCTGTTTTCCTTCTTAGTTGCGTCAGCTTCCATTTTCTTGTAGGTGTTAACCGCCTTCTTTTCCAAAGCAAGGGCTTCCTTTAGAGGGTCTGCCTTCGCCTTGGATTTTGACTTCGCTTTGGACATGACTCTTCACCCCAATAGAGTGTAACTAATCTAATTGCCTATACAATTTTTATTTATGTTGTATAAGTTCTTTTTGTTCGTAGTTAATAAGTTCTTCGATTTAGATGCGGTTTCACTCACGGAAACCAAAGACGCAACCGAGAATCCACCATCAAGTAGCGCTCTGAGACCAACACACTACACAAGAAATTGTTTACCACCATTAACCACAAACCCGGACATTAACCCTCCTTTCCCATTCCACGGAAAAGAAGTGAAAACCAAACAAAGAAAGAAAGGCTCGGAGAGATCCTCAATCCTTGTTTAGCTATCTGTCATTTCAGGCTTTCGGCTACCATCTCAGTAAGGTCGTAGACCTCCATGTCATCGCCGCAGAGTTTGGCTAGCTGCCTCTTGCAGAAGGGACACGTGGTGGCTATGACTTTGGCCCCGGTTTCTCTGGCTTCTTCAACCCTTCTCCTTCCCGCCGCGTCCGCGATATCTGGGTAGGTTGCCTCCATCCCTCCGCCGCTCCCGCAGCAGCGCGCATTCTCCCTGTTGAACTCCATCTCGACAAGCTCCACTCCAGGGATTTGTTCTAAGACTTTTCTTGGAGGGTCGTAGAGTTCAGAGTGCCTCCCGAGATGGCAGGGATCATGATAGGTTACCAGTTTCTTGACCTCCTTGCTGAGCGTGATTTTCTTCTCGTCCAAGAGTTTCTGAACGTACTCCGATGCGTGAAGCACCTCCGCATCAATGGGAAATCCCTGCTCCGGGTAATCCTGCTTGAGGGTTCTGTAGCAGCCGGCGCAGGAGGTTACTATCGTCTCGGCCTTCAAATTGCGGAAGGCTTCCTGATTGTGCTTCATGAGTTCCCGGGCCTGCTTCCGATAACCGATCCTCAGAATGGGTGAACCACAACACCACTCATCGTCAAGAACAGCGTAGTTCACACCGGCTTCTTCAAGAATCCTAAGAAAGGCCTCGGCGATCTCCGGGCACCTGTAGGCGCTCGTGCAGCCAACGAAATAAACAACCTCAGGGCTTCCTCCCCTCTTGGCTTTTATCTTTGAGAAGCGCTCCGAGTGAGGCTCACCGTAAGGGTTATGCTCCTTCTCAGCGCTCTCAGCGAGCCTGGCCGCATCCTCGTTAACCAAACCCCTCTCAACCATGTCCGCACGAAGACTCTCAACCACCTTGGGGATATCATACTCCAGAAGACAGTTAGCCTGACACAATCCACACGTTGTGCACTGATACATCACATCGAGGATCTCCTCGGTGGGTTCAAGCTGCCCGTGCTGAATATAATAAGCGAGCAGGCACCGGCCATACGGGGTCGCAGACTCGGACTTGGTGATGGTGCCAGAGGTGCAAACGTGACGACACATCTTGGCGCAGGAGGCACAGAACCTTATCTCATCAGCAAACTTTTCCACAGCCATTATTCACGTCTCCAAACAGCTAAGGTCTCAAGGGATAAGGGACGCACCTCAAATTTAAGATTTGTGATAAGCAACCAGGGGACACCTAAGAAGTTAGAACATTCCAAAAGGAAGGGAGAGATTAGCGTTTCCGCCAACCATTTACAACCTTCTCACCTATTCCTCGCAGATTCTTTTTATTATCGTTCGCACCTCATCTATGTCAATGCGCTCGCATAGATAGGCCTCAACAACCACCGTGATCTCGGTTAGAAGTCTCTGGTTTTTCTCGAGA
>JAUQYY010000370.1 GCA_030587505.1 Candidatus Sigynarchaeota archaeon | reverse complement strand
AATTAAATCACGTGAACCAAGTGGCCTAACTTCCGATTAAATTGAAACAAAAATCTTCTTACCGATAATACCTTATACTAAAATTCTTAAATTCTCCAGTGTAATCCTCAAAGGTGACCTCCACACCAGTGACCCTGGCTGCGGGAGGACCCCTTTTACAAAATTGAATCATCTCCTCAACTTTTTCTTTCTCTCCTTCGAATACCGCTTCTACCCTTCCATCGCTAAGATTTCTAACCCATCCGGTTACTCCTCGACTGTCAGCCTCGTCCTTTGTGTACGATCTGAAAAAAACACCTTGTACTCTTCCACTAACAAACACGTGAGCCCTAACCTTCATATTTCCTCACCGATGAGCGGATGAATTTATCTTCGATTGTTACTTCACCCATGCACTGCCTTCTACCGAATAAGGAAAAGTTTGTTTTTAATATTTTTATCTTCTTTCTTTTATACTCTTTCTTGAATGTTTTCCCCTACCTTCTGCAGCTACGTTTTTCTATTTTTTTTAAGTATTACATCAACTTTTTTAGATAAAATGTTTTTTATATTTGTTTACGGTTAATATTTCACATGAAACCAGTATCAGTCAAGCTTCCTAAAGAGTATATAGAGGGCCTAAAAATCCTAGTGGAAAAAGGCTTTTACGCAAACCCGCGTGAAGCCATAAGATTCGCCATCAGAGACCTCCTAGTAAAAGAAGGATACTCAGAGTTCAACCACAGAATAAAACGTGGAAGAGTATACGCCTATGTGACTGAGGGTTAAGCCGCAGGGGGAGAACCCATAACCGTTAAAGAAATTCCGATTATCGTAGAAGAAACGCTTAGTATTTTTTCTCCTTTTTTCCTCAAATTTTTTAAATGGGATTGAAAGATTGAAAAACAAGATCGACCGCATCTTATTAACCTGTGCTCAGTTGGTGTATTTAGTGGCTCTAATCTGTGTCCCCGTAGCTGTTAAAAAATCTGAAATACTGCTGGAAAAGATTATTTCGGCAGCGAGTGTGGCCCCCGATTTTATTGAGATTAGGGTGGATTACCTCAAGAATGTGGACGTCGATTTTTCATACATTGTTTCTCAAACCAAAGTACCCTTAATACTAACCGTAAGAAAAAGAGATGAGGGTGGCAAGTTTCAGTTCGGGGAGGAGAAGCGAATCGAGACATTGGAGTCCTGCATAAAGGCTAAACCGCGTTTTGTAGATTTGGAGTTAAGCACAGACGGTTCTGCCCTCGAGCACCTGTTGGAACTCGCTGAGCACAATTCGGTGGGCGTAATTCTCTCTTTCCATTCGTTCAGTGAAACTCCGAAAAAAGAACTCTTGGTGGAGAAAATCCGTGAAGCGGCTCAAAAGGGCGCGGAAATAGTGAAAATTGTAACTCTCGCAAAAAATATACGAGATAATCTCGTTACACTCTCCCTTCTGAAAGAGGCCAGCGATTTTGGAATCAAAATTATTTCCTTCTGTATGGGTGAGAAAGGAATAATCTCAAGGGTTTTGTGCCCCTTTTTTGGTTCTTACTTAACCTATGCCGCATTGGAAACAAGCACAGCCCCTGGTCAAATTGATTTAGAAACCATGAGAAAACTCCACAGACTCTTCTATTCTCTTATGGAAAAAAGAGCTAGTATTTAGAATTCAGAAATGTTTAAGCTACACGTGTTTAAGGATACGGTTTTGGAGGTTTAAGGGTGGTAAGTGGTGCCACTATAGTTGTTGGTGTGATTGGTAACCCCATTGAGCATTCATTATCTCCAAGGATGCACAATGCAGCATTCGAATATCTGGGTCTGGATTACGTCTATATTCCCCTCAGGGTTTTAGAAAAGGACTTGAAAAATGCTGTTCGGGGAGCTAAAGCATTTAATTTTAGAGGGTTTAATGTAACTATTCCCCATAAGGTCTCCATACTTCGGTTCTTAGATAAGGTTGAATCTACAGCACGAAAAATAGGAGCGGTTAACACCGTTGTCAACGAGGACGGAAAACTCTCAGGGTACAATACGGACGGACTGGGTGCTTTGGAGGCTCTACGGGAGGCGGGTGTTGACCCCGAAGGTAAAAAAATCCTTGTCATAGGCGCCGGCGGCGCTTCTAGGGCGATAACCTTTTATCTTGCCGGCGTCTGCTCGGAGCTGACGATACTGAACCGCACGAGGAGTAAGGCCGTGAAGCTGGCGAGTGACCTCAAAAGCGCTGGCTTCAAGGCTTATGGAGACGGTTTAACTGTCGAAACATTGGAAAGGGAGCTGGTTGACACCGACATTCTCATTAACACGACTTCTGTGGGGATGCGCCCCGACGTGAATAGATCACCCGTGCCCGAAGAGCTTTTACACAAGGATTTGGTGGTTTTCGATATTGTTTACAACCCCTTGGAAACCATGCTTCTGAGGTACGCTCGGAAGGTTGGTGCAAAACCTGTTGATGGTGTTGGAATGCTGGTCAATCAGGGTGCAATAAGTTTTAAAATGTGGACTGGGTGTGAGGCGCCCAGAGATGTTATGAGAAAAGCGGTTATGGACTCTCTACTCGGAAGGGATTAAAAGTTGAAGGGTAAGGCTTTGGCCTTTGGCGCTGGAACGGTCGTGAACGCAATCGCCACCGGGCGGGGGGCCGCATTTGGTTTGAACCTTTGGACCAGAGCCGAAGTAACTCTCCTAAACGAGCCCGGATATTTTGAGGGAAGAATACTGAACGATCCATCAGAGGACACTAAGCTAATCCTCACTACCGTGAAGCGTGTTTTGAACCACTTCGGAATTCAAGAGTATGGTGCGCGTGTAACAACTAATTCAAACATCCCCATCTCCAGAGGTCTTAAGAGTAGCAGTGTTGCCGCGAACGCCGTTGCACTGGCCACCGTCGCGGCTCTGAAAAAAGACATAAACGACTTAGATGTCGTCCGCATCGGTGTCGATGCGGCTTTGGAAGCAGGGGTGACCATTACGGGAGCCTTTGACGACGCCTGCGCGTCTTACTTCGGCGGCTTTGTGGTTACCGATAACACAAAACGTCTGCTAATTAAAAGACAACCAATTGAGGAAGACCTTGCGGTAATGATTCACATCCCCGTAAAGAAGAGCCGTACGGTGGAGAGTAACGTTAAAAGAATCAAGGCTATGAAAGATTACGTGGAGCACGTCTTCAACCTCGCACTAAACGGGGACTACAGAACCGCGATCACTCTCAACGGTCTAATTCACTCTGCTGCTCTGGGATTTGACGCCGAAGCTACTGTTAGAGCTCTCGAAGCGGGTGCGGTCTCGGCTGGGTTAACCGGCACCGGACCAGCAACAATTGCTCTGTGTTCAAGGGACGCCTGTGGTGATGTTGAATCCTCTTGGAGTGAACTGGAAGGTGAGATTATTCGCACCAAATTTAATAATGAGAAGGCTAAGGTTATTTAGAGGGGAGTTCTGATGGTTTTGAAAATTATTGGTGGAGGAAGCCTCGAGGGTGTTGTGTCCGCGCCTCCGTCCAAGAGTTACACCCACAGAGCTTTTATCATTTCTACACTCGCAGACGGAAAATCTGAGATTTCAAATCCCCTACTTAGCAGGGATACCCTCGCGACGATAAGGGCTTGTGAAGCCTTAGGCGCCGAAATAGAAAACAGTGGTGGAGAGGTATGGCGTGTTTCTGGATCCTCCTCTCCCAAAACTCCCGACGATGTTATTAACGTTGATAATTCTGGAACAACTATCCGAATTATGACTGCTGTTTCTGCGCTGGCCCCTGGTTTCACCGTGCTCACTGGAGACGCCTCCGTGAGACGGAGACCGATGGGGCCCCTGATAGAATCTCTTGGGGATTTGGGTGTGAAATGTTTCTCCACGAAGGGAGACAATAAACCTCCGATCGTGGTTAGGGGCGGTGGAATCCGTGGAGGCGAAACTAGGATACCTGGACACATCAGTTCCCAGTTTATTTCCGCGTTGCTAATAGCTTGCCCCCTAGCTGAAAACGAAACGAGGATAGTCTTCACTTCTGAGCTGAAATCTGAACCCTACCTCGAAATGACTATCGAATATCTCAACCTTTTTGGCGGAAGTGTGAAGTACAACCCTGGCTCGGGTTTGATTATTCCTCCACGACAAACATTCTCCCCAACCAGTGTTAAGATTCCTGGAGATTTTTCCTCGGCGTCATTTATTCTTGCAGCCGCTGCAATAACCTCCTCCGACGTGAGGGTCGTTAACCTTGACGTGAACACCGCTCAGGGGGATAAGCGAATCGTCGATGTACTCCTCGAAATGGGGGCTGACCTTGAAGTTGGTGAAAACTATGTCAGGGTGATGGGTGGTGGGAAACTTAAAGGAATATCGTTCGACTGTGGTAACAATCCAGATTTGCTGCCCGTAATCGCTGTTCTGGGATCGTTCGCCGAGGGTAAAACGGAAATATTCAACGCGCAGCACGTGAGGTACAAGGAGAGTGACCGAATATCCTCCATGGCTCGGGAGCTGTCCAAAATGGGTGTTCGCATATCCGAAAAACCTGATGGGCTCACCATCTTTGGAGGGAGGGTTAGGGGTGCGCACGTGGATAGTCATGATGATCACCGCGTATTTATGGCTCTCACAATAGCCGCTTTGGCAGCTGAAGGGGAGACCACAATCTCGGGTGTTGAATCTGTTGATGTTTCCTACCCCTCTTTTCTTAATGATATGATGTCTCTAGGTGCGGACTTGAGGTGGATTGATAAAAATGACGGGTAACATTTTTGGCAACAATTTTGTTTTGGTTTCGTTTGGCGAGAGTCACGGGATCTGTGTCGGCGCGGTTGTTGATGGGTGCCCCGCAGGATTAAAGCTTTCTGAAAAGGACATTCAGCGTGAGCTGGATAGGCGGAGACCTGGTCAGAACTCGTTGACCTCTCCTCGAAGCGAGGCTGACGAGGTCGAAATACTCTCTGGCGTGTTCGACGGCTACACGACTGGCGCACCCATCTGTATGGTTGTTTGGAACAGGGACGTTGACTCTAGCAAGTACGAGACCGTTAGATACCAGCCGAGACCTGGGCACGCTGATTATACTGCGGGGATTAGGTACGGCGGCTTTAACGATTATCGTGGCGGAGGTAGATTCTCGGGTAGAGTCACTGCTTCTTACGTTATGGCGGGCGCAATAGCCAAAAAACTACTCAGAGAGCTTCTCAACGTTGAGATCCTGGCGCACACAACTGAGATAGGGGGGATTAAAGCGGGAAGAAGATCCCTGGAGGAGATAAGGCAAGCCGAGAATAACCCGGTGAGGTGTGCGGATCCGGAAGCGGCGAAACAGATGATAAAACGCATAGAAGAAGTACAGGCGGAAAAGGACAGTGTGGGCGGAGCGATTCAGTGTATTGTGTTGAACGTACCTGCGGGTTTAGGCGACCCCGTGTTCAACACCCTCGAAGGCGATTTGAGTAAGGCGCTCTACGCCATTCCCGCCGTGAAGAGTGTAGAGTTCGGGAGTGGCACCGATGCGGCTAGGATGACCGGTTCTGAGCACAATGACCCTTTCGCTCTGCGTGACGGAAAGGTTGTTACTCTCTCAAACTACGCGGGAGGGATTCTGGGAGGAGTGAGTAATGGTATGCCCATAACCTGTAGAGTTACCATAAAGCCTACAGCGTCAATAGGGAAGCCACAGCGAACAGTGGACCTCAGAAATATGAAAGAAACCGCAATAGAAATTGAGGGGAGACACGACCCTTGCATCGTACCAAGAGTGGTTCCTGTCGTGGAAGCTATGGTTGCGTTGGTAATAGTGGACCACGCGATTTCAGCCAACTTGATTCCAAGAGTTTTGGAGAGAAAAATTTGAAACTTTCGATGCTTCCTCAAATCAGAAAGTGGATGAGTAACCAAACCACTCTCAACTCGTCTATGAACAATTGGCTCGTCCTACGCTGGGAAAAACATTGGTGGTGGAACTTGGGAAATCTTTAAACAACAATTCCTTTTACTAGACCTTAAGGTTACGTTACGCGTTCTAAGTGGAAGTTTTGAGGTAGAGACTTTGGATGAACTCGAAAATCTAAGGCTAAAAATAACTGAAGTTACAATGGAAATTCTAAAACTGGTAAAGAAACGCCTGGAATTAGCAATACAGATAGGCAGAATAAAGGCGCAGAGGGGGCTCCCCATAAAGGACAAAGACGCTGAGAACAAGCTTCTATCCCGAGTGCTAAAAACCTGTGAAGACCTGAAGATTCCCCCTGAACTCGGCGAAGAACTAACCCACCTACTGATCAAGTATTCCGTAAAAATACAGGAACATGATAAGGGTTAGAGTGCAAACCCAATAATATGAGAGAGGAAACAAAATGAAAACTCCTAAAATTGCGATAATCGGAGGATACGGACGGATGGGCGCTTGGTTCGCCCGGTACTTCAAAAACAAGGGCTACTCCGTGGTTCTAAACGCTAGGAACCGTGAAAAGCTTGTTGCCGCCGCGGAAGCCCTTGGGGTGAACTATGCGGAAACTATTGAAGACGCGGTGAAAAACGCGGATTTTGTCCTTGTCTCTGTACCGATTTCCAGCACTTCGAAGGTCATCACAGAACTGGCCCCACACGTGGATAGAAAGACTGTAGTTTTCGAAATAGCCTCTGTTAAAGGGGAGATACCTGAAACACTGGAGAAGCAGAGCTCGAAGTACGGGTTTAAAGCGGTTAGCGTTCACCCAATGTTTGGACCCGGAGCCGCAAATCTCAAGGGGCACACCGTCCTAATTGTTCCTATTAATGGTTCGGAAGAAGCAGCCGATAGGTTGATGCGAATCTTCCGTGACGACGGAGCAAAAGTGATATCAACAGACAGCCAAACTCATGATCGAATGGTGGCTATGGTGCTCGCCCTTCCCCACTTTTTGAATATCCTGTTTGGTAGAATTCTGCTGGAAATACCGGACACGCTCCCGAAAATTAGGGAATTCTCCGGCACAACTTTTGCACTGCAACTTCTTTTAACCGAATGTGTCTTTGGAGAGGACCCGGAACTGTACTCCGAAATACAAATGGGAAACAAGGAGTTTCTAGAATTTCTGGATAAGATGGAAAAAATATTCCACGAATTGAAAAACGCAATTACGAAAAAAGAAAAGGTCAAATTCTTCAAGACCTTTGAGATGGTTCGGGAAAAACTAAAACAGGACACCGAGTACTCCAAGGCTTACGATAAATTCTACCAGATAATCAAAGTCTTAAAAAGTGGATGACTCTCCTCTCGAAGCAAACCAGTTAACAGTTTCCGAAAACAGTCTTCCTTATTCCTATATTTTCCCTTCCTTAATCATATTCATTGCTTTGTCTATTTTTCTCTGGTACTCCAGAATCTTGCCCCTGACGTCCTCTCTGCTGGGAGCCGCTACGATCTCACCGGTTTTAGCGTCCACTCTTATCTCCCCAATATCTCCGATGTATCTCCCGAGAGCCATATGCTGATAGCCAAATACCGCTCTCCAATAATCCCCCTCCAGATCTAATTTTCGTAGTTTGAAGACAATGCCATAATTATCAACAATGTAAGTTCCAAGAATCTTTTTAACCAGAGAAATGTCTACGGACATAGGTTTCACCTTCCCTGACTAAACAAGTTATAACTTACAACCACAATTTAAGTAATTTTCTTTGAGGGAAAAGGATTCTAGGTACCATCTGTTCGGTAGCCGTTTTGAGGGGTGGTTCCTGCTTTTAAGAACGCTGCAGATTTCGTGTTATATTTGAATCATTTAAACACTATGTGTGTTCCTTTTGATACAGTATGTTAAAATAGTTTTCTGGAACTCTACTTGGTTGAAGGTGAAACATAAATGGCAACTGTTCACGAAACGATATCCGAGAATGTTTGTTATGTCTGCAAAGAGAAGACGGAATACTACTGTGAAGACTGCGGGCGTCCCGTGTGTGCCAATCACAGCACCGTGTGTGATTTTTGTGGCAAACGCTTATGCCTAAATTGTGATTATTAAGTATCAAAATTAAGTATCTTCTACCTTAATTTTGCTGTATACCTACAAGTAAATAATAGAATCTCTGAGAAGAGGATTACTTGTTGAGGTATACCATGTCCTCCTCCATCCTTATCATCCCTGCTCTCTCGAGCCATGCGAGGTTAGCTCTCACCTGTGCAGGAGCTATCCCTGTGGCTTTTATCAGGTTATCCACCGAGATTTTCTTGATGCTCTCGATTATGAAGTATATCTTGAATCGGGGGTCGAGCGTCATGGCTCCCCGGTATCTTTCCAGCTGTTCTTCGCGTGCCTTCTTTTCTCTTTCGAGCTCCTCCCTTATTTTCTCCAGCTCCTTATTTCTGGAGTTGAGTTCCTTTATTTGCGCCTCTAGTTCCTTCCTGTCCGCAGTTATTTGCTTGGATATCATCTCCATCTCTGATTTTAGCGATTTTAATTCTTCCTCCTTTAGACGCAGTTGACTTTCTTTCTGTTTAATGAGTTCAGCGTTGGTGTCCACATCCTTCTCTAACTCTTTGAGTTCCTCTTCTAACTCTTCTTTTTCTTTCTCTAGTTGTTCTATGAGTTTCTGTCCTTCTTTTAGTCTTTCTTCCTTAAACTCTAGGTCTCTGCGTCTGTTCTCGATTATGCTCTTTAATCTTTCAACTTCTCTTTCCTTGAGTTTGAGCATGTTTGCCCCTTCAGCTATGAAGGCGTCTCTTTCCTTGATCATGCTCTCCAGAGTTTTTATCTGCTCAGTGAATTTGGATAATTCCTGCTGTGCGCCCTCCAATTTTCCTTCCAGTTCGGCGGCCCTCGTTCTCTCCGCTTCAAGCGACCTTTGAAGCATTTCCAGTTCTCTGCTTGTCGCCTCAAGCTCGGCTTTCACTCTTTCCAGTTCCTCTTTCCTCGCGTTCAGTTCTCTTTCTTTTTCTTCGAGTTCTCTGCTCTTCTCCGCCAGTTGGGCGTTGGTTTCCTCGAGCGCCTTCTCCCTCTCCGAAAGGATTCGCGACCTTTCTTCCAGGATTCTCTCTTTTTCAAGGAGTTGATTGTTTAGCTCCTGGATGCGCGCCTTGGCTTCCTCCTCCTCTTTTTCCAGCTTCTCCGCTTCTAACTTTGCCCGTTGATACTTCTCCAACAGCCCTTCAGAGCGGCTTTTTTCCTCCTGTAGCATTCTCTGCAGGTCTTCGTATTCCTGCCTCGCTTTTATGAGTTCGGTTTCAATTGCTTCAAGGTTCGCTTTCTTTTCCTCAAGCTCTCGTGCTTTCTCTTCTAATACTCTCTCCCTTTCTTGGAGCTTTGCGCTAGTTTCCGCAAGCAGCTCTTCCCGCTCACGAAGTTGACTATTCAGTTCTTCTACTCTTCGTCTAACCTCCATCTCCTGGTTTTCCAGCTTCTTGATTTCCTCCTCCGCGTTCTCGAGCTTTTCGAGCAGCATCCTTGACTTCAGTTTCTCCGTTTCGAGTTTGTCTAAGGCAGACTTCAATTGTGCTTCCACCGCTTCCAATTCACTCTTCTTCTGATCAAGGCTGCTTTTTATCTCCTCTAATTCTCTTCTTCTCTCCTCAAGTTCCCTATCTCTCTGCTCGAGTTCTTTTTCCTTCTCCACTAGGGCTAGAGTGTTTTTTCTCAGAAGAGCCTCCCTCTCCGCTAGTTGCTGGTCAAACTGCTCAATTGTTGCTTTTACTCTCTCCTGCTCCTTCTTGAGTATCTCGCCAAACTCGTTGGCGAACTTGTTTAGGGCTTCTCTAAAAACCCGTATTTCTCTTTCCGTAGCATCAGAAAGGTTGCGTACGGCTAAATCCCGAATCTCATCAATCACTTCGGAAACGGTGTCAACAAAGGTGTTTTTGATTAGTTCCGAAGCAAACTGGATGTGAACTTTAGAAACAACTCGCTCGCTAACCACATCCTTCATACTAAGGATATTACTTTTCAAATCCTCTAAGCTTCCAGAAATAGCCGCGTCCAGCCCCAGCCGCACATCATCCACAACGGATTCCAGCTCACTGAGGTTTTTGCGTAACAATTCGGGAGAAAAGAAACCGACGGTTTCTGCATTGTTTGCTTCGGAACGATTTTCTTCCTGCATCCTACTGCCTCCTTGGGAGAAGTATACGTTAATTAAAGAATTAGAATCGAAACCATTTAAAGTTTTACAAAGAGTAGCGAAATCAGAAAAATATGGTTTCATTTAAACAAGCAAACCTAACAATTCCAAGTTACTAACCCCTATACCATGCAAATTTTCGAGTATCAGTTCCCTGCGTACGGGGGCAGCTGAATAGGGCAACGGATTAGTTTAATCCGCTTAGGGGATACGTTAAAAAGGGGAGATAGCCTAATCTATACTTGCCTGAAATCGATGAAGCAATCCGGCAAGAATGACCTTTTTGGGATGATTGATTATAGTTACGCTGAGACAGGAAAACCTCTTTGAATTCGGTAGTGCTCTCTCTCCCTCTAATCTGACAAAGTGGCCGTAATGACTATGAAGCCTGATCTGAAGGGTGTCTACTCTCTACTAATAGTGTTGGAATCCGAAGCGCTGATTCGAATCGGTAAGCTGGGTAGAGTTAGTTTCCCCGCCGGATTTTACGTTTACGTGGGCTCCGCCTTGGGCAAGGGTCCTACTGGTTTGATGGGGAGAATAATCAGGCATCTTTCGGATAAAAAGAAGAATTTCTGGCACATCGACTATTTTCTCTCAAGCAGCGCCTCCCGAGTTGTGGGTGTTGTTTTCGCCGAAACTTCTGAGAATAAGGAACATGATGTTGTAAGAGAGCTAAAAAGCGATGCAGAAATTGTTTGCAAGAGATTTGGTGCCAGCGACTGTAGAAGAGAGTGTGAGAGCCATTTACTCTACCTAGGCCGAGGATCACCCGGTATTCTGAAGCTGGTTGAGGACGCGTACAGACGGCTCAGGCTCGAACCCACTACTCTGCTCCTCGAACTCGGTGCTGTACTCGATTAGCTTAGCGGGGTTTTGACAGTTTCCCTCCGTGTACGCTTACTTTTCTATTATTGTTTCCTCTACGGTTTTTCCGAAGTGGCGTCCGCCGGTAATCGTGTACACCAAAATTTCGGTTCCCTGCTCCAGTCTTGCGACCGAAACGGGGCTCCCATCCTTGGCTACGAGGTTCACCGTTTCCGCGTTTTGAACCAGAGTCTTAAGAATTGTTTCCGCCCCGTTTAGCTCCGCCTTTATGAGTAGTAGGGGTCTCCTCTCTATCTTCACCCGTCCAACCACGACCTCTCGGCATTCCCCCCGATAATTGACTGCGAGGACATTGTCCCCCGCCTCGAGTTCTGAGAGATATTTTGTTTTCCCATCGGCCATCAAAACGTATGCATGGACTGCTCCTGCATTCACCCTGAACGGTCTAGGAGCTGCGAACTCCGTTTGAAGTGTTTCACTGTGCACTAGGAATAATCCCTGTGACTGGCTGCCCACCAGCATTCCTTCTCCTTCCCTGAGAAGTGAGCAGGTGTCTATGCAAACCCGATCCCCTGATCCAACCTCCCTTACCTCGACCACTTTTGCTGTTGTCAAGTCAATCTTTGCGGTGGCTTCGATTAATTTCCCGAGTTCTGATATTTCCTCTGCGGCTTTGGGTGTGAAAATCACACCGTCTACTCCTAGCTCTAGCGTTTGGAAAAGGGTTTTCGCTTCCTCTACGCTCTCAGCCTCCGCGTACAGTTCTGTGTTTGACTTGTGGAGTTCTGCAATTAGGTTTTCCAACGGTATTATTTTCCAATCTTCCGCGCTTACAATAATATAAGGTACTCCTATCTTTGAGAGTTCTATGACCGTGTCTTCGTCCTCTTTCGTCTTGATTGTCACCCAGCTGGCAACGTGTTTCTCCTGCTTCATGATTTCTGAAATTCTTTCGGGACTGGTTTCGGTTGTGAGCAGCACGTCTGGTTCAGAGCTTTCTGAGAAGGAAAAAATGGTCACGGAACCCAGCTCCCTGAGCCGAGGTATGATCTGCTTCCCAGCCATGAAGGTGTTTACCCCGCCTGTCATCGAAGCTATCGCTGTTTCTTTCACGTCTTCCCAGTTACCCTCCAGACGCACTATTATCTTTTTCATCATTCCGTCGACCTCAGAACCTGTAGAGCCTCGTCAACAGAGGCGTCGTTCTTCACTATTTCTGAAACAGCCTTCACAATCGCCGTTGGTTTCTGGTGTTGAAACGCGTTTCTTCCCATCGCCACACCTATTGCCCCCGCATCCATGGCGTCTCTCACCATCTGCAGGGTTTCACGATCCGTCTCTGTCTTGGGCCCCCCCGCAATTATGATGGGTGCCGGGCAACCCTCAACCACCTTCCTGAACGTTTCCACTTTCCCAGTGAACGGGGTCTTTATGATGTCTGCTCCTAGCTCTGCGCCTATTCTAGAGGCGTGTGCGATGGCCGTCGGGTCTAACGAGTCGATGTTTTTTCCTCGGGGGTACATCATCGCAATCAGCGGCATCCCCCAGTCTTCGCAGTCCCTCGCTGCCCTTCCAAGATCCTTCAGCATTTCTGGCTCCTTCTCGCTGCCCACATTGACGTGTATGGAAACCGCATCCACTCCCAGCTTGATTGCTTCTTCGACTGTTCCGACGGTGACTTTCCAGTTCGGGTCTGGGCCCAGTGCCGTGCTCCCCGAGAGGTGCATAATCAATCCGCAGCCAGGAACCTTCTCTAACTGCTTCAAGATGCCCTTATGAAGCAACACCGCGGTGGCTCCACCCCTTGAAACCATTTCGACCATTTCACGTATGTTCTCAAGCCCCCTAATGGGTCCGTTGGTAACGCCGTGATCCATGGGAATCACCACGGACTTACCCTCTTCCATTATTCTGCTAAGTCTGACCTCCTTTCCCTTCATTCTTATCACCTCAGAGAAGATTTCTTGCGCACAGCAGCTCAGCGTTCAGCACAACTGCTCCTGCCGCGCCTCTTATCGTGTTGTGGCTGATAAGTGTCAAAAGCAGCGTATTCTCGTCGAAGCCCTGTCTTAGCCTTCCCACGGTTACACTCATTCCTGGAACCGTGCCCGCCATGCGGTCCAACCTTGGCTGCGGTCGATTCTCCTCGTCCCTAACTATTATCGGCTTCTTCGGAGCGGAGGGCAGGTTCAGTTTTTGGGGCTCACCCTGAAAACCACTGAGGATTTTTCTAGCTTCGTCAACATCCACTGGCTCCTTGGTTCTAATGAAAACCGATTCGGTGTGCCCGTCAACCACCGGCACCCTGTTACACGAAGCATCTATCTTAATGTCCGCAAACTTGACCCTCTTATTCTGAATTTCGCCCAGAATTTTACACGTTTCCGTTATCACTTTCTGCTCCTCTCCTTTGATGTAAGGAATCACGTTATCTGTAATCATTAGTCCGGGTACACCGGGAAGCCCCGCTCCCGAAATTGCTTGCATCGTGCTCACGTAGACTGTGTCGATTTTGAAGCGGTTGTGAATCGGCTTAAGTACCATAGCTAAGCCAATGGTGGTGCAGTTAGGGTCAGTGACTATGTATCCGCTCCACTCTCTGTTTTCTCTCTGGACATCTATCAACTGCAGATGATCCGCGTTTACCTCAGGAATAATCAGTGGGACATCGTCTTCCATTCTGTAGGCGCTTGCATTACTGGTAACCGCGCACCCCGCCTCGGCGAACTTACCCTCAACGTTCTTCGCTATATCCGAGGGCAGGGCAGAGAAAACGAGAGGGGCCTCCGCCTCACTCGGTATTGTGTTAACCACGGTCACGTCTTTCAGGTCTTCGGGAATATCCATAGGTAGGTACCAGTTTATAGCCGCATCCTTGTAGGCTTTACCTGCCGACCTCTCTGAGGCTGCTAACGATACAATGTTGAACCAAGGGTGGTCGTGAAGCATTTCAATCAGTCTCTGGCCAACCGTTCCCGTACAACCCAAAATCGAAACATCTATCTTCTTCAATCCTTAACCTCCAGATTTGTTTTAATCAGCTCAACCGCCTTCTCCTTCTCTTTCCAACTAACAAAAATCCTCACACTTGAGCTTATGGTCAGAATTCCGAAAATGTTAATATTCGCCTTTCCGAGGAGATCCGTGACACTGTCCACGATACCCGGCGAGGTTTCAAGATTCACGCCTTTAACCGTAATCATCGAAAGATTCTCGAAAAGCGAAACCGCCTTACCCAGCCTTTTTCCCCGGATTCTTTCATGAATAGCGTTGACCACTTTTCTAGTATCTCCGTCGGAAACGTAGAGTATCAGAGATAACGGTTCCAAAGCCGCGGACAAAATTTTTCCGTCAGCCTCCCTTACTGCCGATAGAATCGAAGACACCGCATCAGGCTTGGTCGATTCTTCCCCTACTATGGTAATCATAGAAACGTGGTTCTCATTAGCTAGAACCTGTAACTCTGGAAAACCCGCTCCAGTAATCACCGTTCCCGACGCGGACAGGTCCCCGTTCTTGAAACCCACGATGCGGATCACCATATCCCTAGACTTGAACCACAAAGCCTTTGGGTGAATTATCTTCGCTCCAGCCGAGGTAAGCCTGGCAACCTCCTCCGTGTTCAGAGACTCTATGAGAGCCGTTCTGTCCACGAGGTCCGGGTCACCCGTGAGAACACCCTCCACGTCCTTGACGAGGATAACCTCCTTAACTCCGAGGCAGTTTCCAATCAGAACAGCAGACGTGTCACTTCCACCGCGCCCCAGAGTCGTAATTCGGCCCTTAGTGTCTTTTCCCAGAAATCCGCACACCACCGGAACCACACGCTGCTCTATCAGCGGAGCCAGTTTCTCGTTGACCGCCTTCTTCGTCTCCTGAACCAGCGGGTTGGCGTTCCCAAAGTGGCTATCCGTGATTATCGGCCAATACTCCGAGTACGGGTCCACAACGACACTCTTAACCCCAGCGGAGTTCAACGCTGTGGCCATCAAACGTGCGGCTATACGTTCTCCCATGGACAGTATCTCGTCAAGCTCCGCGGAGCTTATGTTCCCCTCGGTGGATCCCTGAGCCAGGCGCAACAACTGATCCGTTGTCCCCTTAAGGGCGGAAACAACCACCACCACGCCTCTTCCCCTACCCGTCTCCGCCGCTACCATTCTCGCAGCCGTTCTCAGATCCTCACTGTTCGACAGACACGAACCGCCAAACTTAACAACTATGGTGTTATCTGCACTCACTGTTCACATCCTCCAAAAAACAGTTTTTTGTTGGGTATCTTGCTGTATCTGTTCTCAGAAGTAAAACTCAAACTAAAAGTAACAGCATGGTGGAAGCCTGAAGTCACGTAAATTGGCAGCAACCACCACACTTGTGTCCAGTTAATTGATATTGGCAGGGCATCACCAAACCAAACCACCTAACAATGGTATTCACTCACTAATAAAAACAAGGTATTAAATGTTTCGCAAATCTCGAACAACAATCAACCAATCGAATCAACGAATCCTCGCACAACCCCTTGCTTACAGCTAAAAACTAAAAGTCGGAACAGGTCTAGCAGGGATGATTACACAACCTTTTTATGGACAAACCAAAATCCTTTTTAAAGAAAAATGTTCATTAACCCACGACACAGCAACGAAAGGTGCCTCAAATGTCCGAAAGCACGGTCATCGGAAGCAGAAAATGCGTCATCCTCAACTACGTACGCGGTAGACGCACTCAAAAAAACAAGTACATGCTAATCAAAATTAACGGGGTTGATTCGGATAAAGACGCCGCCAAGTTCATAGGCAGAACAGTAACATGGCAGTCAGCGTCCGGAAAAATCCTGAAAGGAAAAATAACCCGAGTCCACGGCAAAAAAGGAGTAGTAAGAGCCCGATTCGAAAAAGGACTACCCGGTCAAGCAATCGGAACAGAAGTAAAACTAGCCTAAAACACCCCGAATCAAATCCCTAAAAAGCATATTCCACTTCTCGTTTTGCTGCCTTATGGAGGCGCCTCCGCCCATAAAGCAGGACCGATACCCAAGCCTAGGAAAAGGTTAAAAACTCTCTGAACCTCCCATCATAGTGGTGCAAAAAATAAACTTTTCACTAATAAAATAAAACCATAGAAGAAAAGAAAACTAAGTTTTAAATCAAAGCCGAGCAGGGGGTACCACAAACATGTTAGCCGTTCCGTTCCTGGGACCCGCTGGATCAGGAAAACCCTCACTCGCCGGAAGCTTCAGCGAATTCCTAACAGAAAAAGACTATACTGTAAAAATCTTTAACCTAGACGCCGGAGCAGAATACCTACCCTACACCCCAGACTTCGACATCCGAAACTTCTTCCGAGTCACAGACATAATGAAAAAAGAACACATTGGCCCAAACGCCTCCATAATAAGAGCCAGCCAGATGATATACGATATGTCCGACCAAATACTAGACGAAATGAACAAAACCGAAGCTGACTTCATACTCATCGACCTACCAGGACAACTAGAAGTCTTCGCCTTCAAACCAACCGGAGCCCTCTTCATGAAAAAACTCCAACGCGAAATGCGTGTATGCGGAATCTTCCTCCTGGGTGCAGACACCTCCCCCACGGTCTCAGGGTTCGTCGTCGCACTCCTAATGAGCATGGCGATCCAGATTCAACTCGGAATAAGCCTAATAACCGTCCTACACAAATCAGACCTCCTAAAATCCAAAGAACTCCTCGGAATGTTCAACGAACCCGAACTGCTCAAAGACAAAATAACAACCACAGAACAAAGCGGCGTAATAACCGACATGGTACTAGACACACTAAAAATCATAAAAAACGTAAGACCCTCAGTGAGAGTAATCGCAACCTCAATAAAAAGCCGCGAAGGATACGACGAGCTCCTCGACCTCCTCCACGAAATCTTCTGCGGCTGCGGAGACAACCTCTAATCTCCCACAATCTCTTTCCCCGAAAGCACCCCCTCCGACGCTCCCGCAACGCTTTTATTTAACCATTCACCTATGAATCGCTTAGCCAAACCTCAATCCGACAAGCCAGTATGGTGAAATTCTTGACTCTAGTCGCGGATTCGTCTTTTCTCTTAAGCCTAATAGAAGAAAACAGCGAAGCCCTCAAAATCTGGGAAAAAACCAAAAACGAAGGAGGCAAAATATACATCCCCACAATCACCCTCACCTTCTTCGCCTCAAAGTGCCTCCAAGCCGGAAAAGACGAATACATAGACCTAATGCTAGCAGTCCTAAAACAAACCCTAAACGTAAACATAGTCGTATGCGACATCGGAATCGCTCTCGACGCAGGCCGCATCTTAAACTCCCTCCAACTCGATGTAGAAGAAGCCTACATAGTAGCCACAGCAACCCTAAAAAAAGCCAAAAAACTGCTAACCACCAACAAGCACAAATACACTCCCGCCATCGAAACGGGGCTTATCGACACAACTCCGTAACAAACCCCAAAAAGAATAAACCCACACATAAAATAAACCCTACACATCACAACCGACTAACACTTACACAAAACCTCAATCCACCATCAAACTTATATGCTTTACAAACTATTTTTGGTTAGCTTAATCGGGGGTTTAGCCTTGAAGGCAATCGATAAACTAGACCGAAAAATATTAGACCTACTTGAAAAAGACTCCCGATCAGCACTAAGAGAAATGGCCATAAAAACGGGGGTTAGCGCAGGCACAGTAACAAACAGGATGAAAAAACTATTAGATCTAAAAGCAATTAAAAAGTTCACAATTTCCATTGACTGGAGAAAACTCGGTTACGACATTCTAGCCATCCTACTAATCGAAACCAAACACCAAAAAACACTAGAGGTAGCAAAGAAAATCGCCAAATATCCCGAAGTAATCAAATTATACATCTGCACAGGAGGAGTTGTAGACATCATAGCCATGGTAAAAAGCAGAAATATGGAAGAATACTCGGTTTTCAAACAAAAAAAGGTCGCTCAACTCCCAGACATAGAAAAGGTCAAAGACGTGATGGTCACCAAAGAATACCCATAAAAAACAATATAAAAGACCCCTGTTTAGCCCTGAAACATTAGTAGGAAGCAAAACAAAGAAACAAAACCCAAGTATCCGCAAAAATTAGAAAGCAGAAAAGAATATAAATCACCATTAGCTACTTTTAGATTGCTCTGGAAAGCACACGGGCGGTTAGCTTAGGGGTTATGACGAAAGCCGTTGAACCGAGGAACTAGGTAGAACAGTCGAAAACTGCCTAAAGCATCGGGCTTCGGAGGAACCCCTTCGAAGGGTGACGCTTTTAACCCGAGGGTCGCGGGTAGCCTCTGATGCGTATCGGGGCTCGCGAATTCAAATCCCGTACCGCCCGCCAACTATTTCCTTATCTTAAGTGTTTGAGTATGTGATGCCACGTAGGAGGGTATAGAATAAAAATATAAACTGCTTTCGTTACAGTGTTTGTTAGTACTCACCCATTTGTGGTTGTTTGGGATGGTTTCCGATCACCTTATTGTTTTGTGGTTCTGTTTTGATTTAATTTTCAGAAGTGGTTGTTATGTCTGATGCTGAGCAGTTTGAGCAGTTGGATACTTGGCGTGTTGTTGAGGCTTTCATTGAGGAGAACGGTCTGGTTCGCCAGCACTTGGACTCGTACAACGAGTTTGTTAGGCATGGGCTGCAGCAGATCGTGGATGAGGTTGGGGTCATCGAGCCTGAGGGTGAAAACTATTACGTTAGGCTAGGCAAAATCGAGGTTGGGAAACCCACCATCAAAGAGGCTGATGGTTCAACCATGCCGATCTTCCCCAATGAGGCGCGTATACGTAACCTGACGTACGCCGCAAATCTCACTCTTGAAATGACCATAGTATACCGTGACGAACACGGGGAAACCGAGGAAGCTCCGGTCGAAGTCTACATTGGACGATTACCCATCATGCTCAAATCCGAGAAGTGCCCCCTTTCTCAGCTAAGTAGAGAGGAGCTCATCACCCTAGGCGAGGATCCCGACGACCCTGGGGGCTACTTCATCATAAACGGGAGTGAGAGAGTTCTAGTTACCCAAGAGGACCTCGCACCCAACCGTATTCTTATAGAGGGAGGCAACAAAAGCAGCTCGTCCACTCACGTCGCCAAGGTTTTCAGCACCGCTCAGGGCTTCAGAGCGCCGGTCACTATGGAGAGGCGGCGTGACGGCTCGCTTCGAGTCTCCTTCCCTTCTGTTCCTGGGAAAATCCCCCTCGTGGTCCTGGTGCGCGCTCTTGGGCTGGAAACGGATAAGCAGATTGTTGACGCTATCTCCGATGATGAGGAAATAATTCGGGAATTAATCCCCTCTATAGAAGTGGCTGCTCCCATCACTTCACGCGACGAGGCGCTCGACTACATCGGAAAGCGTGTCGCCGTGGGTCAGACCCGTGACTACCGGCTCAAAAGAGCGGAGCAGGTTCTAGACCGCTACTTGCTCCCACATATAGGCACAAAACCCAGCGATAGGCTAAGAAAAGCATTCTACCTGGGCCAGATGGCCTCCCACATAATCGAGCTTGCCCTCGACAGAAGAACAGAAGACGATAAAGACCATTACGCCAACAAGAGACTAAAGCTCGCCGGTGACCTCCTGATGAGTCTCTTCCGCGTGGCGTTCCTTAGCCTCTGTAGAGATATCAAGTACCAGCTCGAAAGAAACGCCGTGAGAGGTAGACGGAGAAACATCAAAACCGCGGTCCGTGCTGACGTAATCACAGACCGTCTTCATCACGCGCTCGCAACGGGCAACTGGGTAGGCGGCAAAGCCGGCGTAAGCCAACTCCTCGACAGGACCAACTACATGTCCGCTCTCAGTCACCTTCGAAGAGTGGTGTCTCCCCTCAGCAGGAGCCAACCCCACTTCGAAGCGCGAGACCTACACCCCACCCACTGGGGTAAAATCTGTCCCAACGAAACCCCCGAGGGGCCAAACTGCGGGCTTGTCAAAAACCTAGCACTCCTAGCCTACATATCCGTAGGCGCGGACGAAAGAGAAGTTGAAAGCATCTTCATAGACCTGGGCGTCCAACCCATAGAAGAAATAGAAAGAGGAAAAGGCGTTAAAGGCGCCCAAGTCTACCTCAACGGCAGACTAATAGGCATACACCCCAAACCACTAGCATTCGTAGCCGAAGTCAAGAAACGAAGAAGAGCGGGCCAAATAAACAACGAAGTAAACATCGCCTACTACTCCGACACAAACGAAATCCAAGCCAACTGCGACCCCGGACGCGCCAGACGCCCCCTAATAATAGTAGAAAACGGACAACCCAAACTCACCCCCGAACACATAGCCAAACTCAGAAGCAAGGAATGGAAATTCAGCGACCTAATCCGCAAAGGAATAATTGAATTCCTAGACGCCGAAGAAGAAGAAAACGCTTACATAGCCATGTACCCTCAAGACATCAACGAAAAAACAACCCATCTAGAAATAGCACCCAACACAATCCTAGGAATCTCCGCCTCAATAATCCCCTACCCCGAACACAACCAAAGCCCAAGAAACACGTATGAAGCAGGAATGGTCAAACAAGCCCTCGGACTCTACGCAGCCAACTACCGAACAAGAGCCGACACTCGCGCCCACTTACTTCACTACCCACAAACCCCAATAGTCACAACAAAAGCGACAACACCAACAGGATTCGACAAAAGACCCGGCGGACAAAACTTCATAGTAGCAGTACTATCATACGAAGGATACAACATAGAAGACGCCATAATAATAAACAAAGCCTCGATAGAACGAGGCCTGGGAAGATCAACTTTCTTCAGAAGCTACGAAGCGGAAGAAAGAAAATACCCCGGAGGACAAGAAGACAAATTCGAAATACCAGACCGCTCCGTCAGAGGATACCGCGCCGCAGAAGCCTACCGCCACCTATCCGACGACGGAATAATCGAACCAGAAGTCGAAGTACAGGGAGGAGAAATAATAATCGGCAGAACAAGCCCCCCAAGATTCCTCGAAGAAAACGCAGGCTTCGAACTCCCCACTCAAACCAGAAGAGAAACCTCCACCAGTATGCGCCACGGTGAAACAGGAATCGTCGACACAGTATCAATAACAGAAACCATAGATGGAAACAAACTAGTGAAAGTCAAAATCAGAGACCAACGAATACCGGAACTAGGCGACAAATTCGCAACACGCCACGGGCAAAAAGGAATAATCGGACTAATAGTACCTCAAGAAGACCTACCCTTCACAGAAGACGGCGTAGTCCCAGACCTCATAGTCAACCCCCACGCAATACCCTCCCGAATGACGCTAGGGCAAATAATTGAATCAATAGCCGGAAAAGTAGGAGCGCTCAGCGGAAGAAGAATCGACGGCACAGCATTCACCGGCGAACCACTCAAAAAACTGTACAATGAATTACGCAGCCGAGGCTTCAAATACAACGGCAGAGAAACAATGTACAACGGAATAACAGGAAGAAAATACGAAGCAGACATATTCATAGGAATCGTGTACTACCAGAAACTACACCACATGGTGGCAGACAAAATACACGCAAGAGCACGCGGACCCGTACAAATACTCACACGGCAACCAACAGAAGGACGCGCAAGAGAAGGTGGACTCAGATTCGGAGAAATGGAACGCGACTGCCTCATCGGGTATGGCAGTGCTTTGGTTTTGAAGGAGAAGCTCGTCGACGAGTCTGACAGGACGACAACGCTGGTTTGCGAGGAGTGCGGTATGCTCGCCGTCTACGATAAGAATAAGGGGCGTTACTTCTGCCCTCTCTGCGGCGAGGATACTCGAGTCGCAAAAGTGACTATGAGCTACGCGTTTAAGCTGTTGTTACAGGAGTTAATGGCTCTAGGTATTGCTCCCCGGCTCAAGCTCGCCGAGAAAACCTAACACCTTCCCTCTCACTTCCCTCACGTGGACTCGCATACTGTGTCGTTCGGTTTTTTCCTTTCTTCTTTTTATTACTTTTCTTATTACTTTTCAGGTATGGCGCTAAAAACTGGGGCTCGTCTACAACTTTAGTAAGCCTACATTACAACTGTGTGTTTTATTTTAGAATGAGTCCTACACCGGGTTGGGCACTTGAATTGAACTAATTGTGTTAAAAGGAGAGGGATGGCGCCCAAGCCGAGAGTCCCACTCGCTATCGCCCGGGTAGCGAGATTTGAATTCCCGCCTAGGAATTTTCCTTTGGTCTCGGGTCCACGACGTGACAGGCCGCGATGATAGGCCGGGCTACACCACTTGGGCGCTCTGCGTGATTGATAGATTTAGTCCAAAAATATAAAGTTTTCTGTTTTGTTTGCTGTTTCGATGTGAAATTATTTTAGAAATCTTTCGTACTGCTTCTCCCTATTACAACTATCGGTTTTTGGCTGTTGACAACTCATCCCGTGTTCCGGCATTTTTGGGGAAGAATGATGTTTATTTTGCAGTTCTCGATTTTTTAGAAATATTTATATTTTTGTACTGTGTGTGAATTTTTGGCGTCGCTGCGTGAAAGTCAAGTCCATACACGATTCGGTGAGTACTGATCTCCGAGAGGGATCGGGAAAACCGAATACTGGCATCTCGGTGCCGGTCATAGTGTATGGGGAACTACCCATAGTGCTGGATGCCGCCCAGCAATAGTAGAAGTTCTCATTCCGAACACGGAACAGCGGCGCCACTACCCAACCTGGTGGGGACGTAGTGTAGCCAGCGTGTTCAGAACGGGTCGTTTTGAACTCGGCGAGGCAGCACGACAGGCTCCAGGAGCTGTGAAAACAAACAGGTTTGCTGACCAGAAGATGATGAACTTCTGGAGCGGTGAGCTGAAGAAACCTGTTGGTCGTGAGTTCAAAAGGAGGACCCGTGGCGTGTTCCTCCTTGGAAATCTCACCGTCCCCACCACCTCTGCTAACTTCGACTTTTCAGGGCTGTTTTCCTTTATTTGTTCCTTCTTTCGTCTTTTTGGTTGGTAGGTTGTTTAGCGAAGATTTTTATTTTGTTGTGAGTTGTATGAGAGTAGTTTTTAGGGAAGTTGAGCGAGTTGACTGGTTTGGAGATTGGTCTTGTTCTTCCGGGGTCTTTGGTTGCTGATGCTTCTGATTTGCGGTTGAAGACTGTTAGGGTTGGGCAGGTCGGTCGGTTGGCGGCTGTTTTCAGGGTTCGTGAGATTTTGCTTTATCCTGATTCTTCCTACGGGGCGCAGAGGGATGATTTGGTTCTTATTAAGAAGATTTTGGACTATTTGGAGACGCCTCAGTATTTGAGGAGGCGGCTTCATCCTTCGTCGCCTCTTTTGAGGTATGCTGGGGTTCTTCCGCCTCTTGCGACGCCTCATCATCCTCTCAAGAGTAGGAAAAAAGAGTTACGCGATGGCGAGTTTCGGGAGGGTGTGGTTGTTAAGAGTGATTCTAGGGGGTGTCTCGTTGATATTGGTGTTGAGCGTCCTCTTAGGCTCAAGGGTGTGGGTTTGCCTGTGAATACTCGTGTTTCAGTGAGGGTCGTAGTGAAAGGCGGGGAACTGTTTCTGGAGAGGGTGAATCCCAGTGAGATTGGAGAGTATTGGGGATATACTGTCAGGATTTCTAAGGCGTCTTTGGGTTCAACTCTCAGAAGGCTTCGT
Source organism: Candidatus Sigynarchaeota archaeon (assembly GCA_030587505.1). Taxonomy (GTDB): domain Archaea; phylum Asgardarchaeota; class Lokiarchaeia; order Sigyniarchaeales; family Sigyniarchaeaceae; genus Sigyniarchaeum; species Sigyniarchaeum tengchongense. The sequence goes on along the minus strand of JAUQYY010000370.1, from coordinate 8,399 downwards.
GGTGCGCTCATAGTTTTGACTTCTCGGTACGGTGATCCGTTTAGGAGTGTTAAGGAGCAGATTTTGAAAAAGTGGAGGCATGCAGGAAAGCTTTTTCTGGTTTTTGGTGGTCCCTATGAGGGTTTGGCGGAGATTCTGGGAAGGGAAAAAATCGATCCCCGTGAGGCGGGGGATTTTTTGGTGAATTTTGTGCCTAACCAGGCAACGCGGACCGTTAGAACCGAGGAGGCGATTTCGGCGGCGTTGGCGATACTGAATATTTTCCGTGAAAACGGTTCTGAGCAGAAAGCCCTGTAGAGACCCAGAGCGTCCCTCGTTTTTTCTGTCGCGTAGCTTCCTACTGATTTATGAGAGGGTCGCACTGTTTGGGTGTTTCTTTCAGCTATTGCAGAAGGTGGTTGTGTTTTTTTGTGGGCTTTTTACTTGTTGCCTTGGTTTATAAGAAAATTTAATTAGGGGCGGTGTAATTCTCAAAACAGTAGGATACTGTAGGAGACAAGTCAGATGGGGTTCAATCCTTACAAGGTTATCATACGGCCTGTGACCACGGAATCAGCGTTGGAGCTTATCGAGTCTGAGAATAAACTGGTTTTCTTAGTCGATCGAAGGGCTAATAAGCCGACCATAAAGAGGGCGGTAGAGGAACTCTACGATGTGAAAGTCGAAAAAGTAAACACCCTGATTCTTCCGGGAGGTAAGAAGAAAGCCTATGTTAAGCTCTCACCGGAGTACAGCGCGATAGATGTTGCAACCGAGATTGGCGTATTCTAAAAGGGGGCCCTCAATCCATTCCTGTGGAGCCTACTTTTTTTCTCTCTGTTTGTAAGCGCCTATTTTCTAGTATTGGATACGGTGTGTGGTTTGGGAGTAGACGAGTTGGCCAAAGAGATTAACCGGCTGAGAAGCGGCCCGGTGGGCATGGAGGTTTCTGAGAGAATAGGTGAATTTGAAGAGCTGCTCAAGAAGGATAGCTGTGAATGGTTCTCCGAGCTTTGTTTCTGTATTCTAACCGCTTATTCGAGCGCCGAGCTCGGACTAAAAATTCAGAGAAGCCTTAGCTGTGAGGACTTCTTGAGTATGCCGCGTGGTGAACTCTCCCGCAGGCTTAGGGAGCTGGGCCATCGGTTCTCTGAGAAGAGAACGCACTTCATTGTTGATGCGCGAGCTTTCGGTAATATTAAGGAGATTGTCACGGGTTTTTCGGATGAGCGATTGGCTAGAGAGTGGCTGGTTAAACGGATTAAAGGTTTGGGGTACAAGGAGGCTAGCCACTTTTTGAGAAACGTAGGTTACAAGAACGTTGCCATACTTGATAGGCACGTGGTTCGGGTAATGTACGAGTACGGATTGATTAGCGAAGTTCCAGGAACACTGACTCGGAGAAAGTATCTCGAGCTGGAACAGAGGCTGGAGAGACTGGCTGAGAGGACTGGGCTGTCCCTAGGAGAATTGGATCTGTATCTCTGGTTCATGAGGACGGGGAAAATTCTGAAATGAGGCTTCGATACGCTCTATATTAGAGCGGACGCATAAATTGCTAGGAAGATCAGCATTATCACATACGACGAAACAAGCGCGGCGGATGTTGACAGCTCATTCACCTGTCTAATCCCTAGGGCTATGAGAAACGCTGCCCAGAGCCAAGAGGCAATCTCTATGCCCAGCGCAGTGTTCCAAACAGGGGACATGAAGACCATGGTTATAGCTATCTGCGCCTGGAAGAAGGTGGCCTCCGCCGGGATGATTACGGTGGGTAGGCTTTTTGAGAGCATCAGAAGTGATATGGCTCTGCCTATAAGTACCGGCGTGTAGGCGTAGCCGACTATGGATAGGTCTGTTTTAAAGCTACCTCCTCTTCCAACTAGTCGGAAGGGTAGCCAGTAGATGAAGCCTAGAAATAGAAACTGGATGAGGACGAAAATCGCGTTTGAGGCTAATCTGCCGAGGAAGGCACTGTCGCCTAAGGCGCGGAGAATCCCAAAGTCCCCGTAAGGGTAAATATGGCTCCATCCAGCGGCATAGTAGAGTGTGAGGGCGATGACGTTAAGTGTGTAGAGTACGAGGGGACCCATCGCATCGGGGGCGCGTGAGATGTCGTGGAAAGCTTGGCTTGGAGCGATAATAGCTTTGGCTATTCTGATCGGAAATGGCATCGCGCTGATGGGTTCCTTCTCAGGTCTCTTGAGTAGAGGGAGTAGCCTTTCCAGGGTTTCCTCGGCTATACGGTAGTTGCACTCAGGGCAAACTTCCTCATCTGGTGCCACGGGGGCGCCGCATCGGGGACAACTCATCGTAAGCTTGCTCCACTATCTTTTAAGCGGATATTCTTCTCGCGGGTGTCTTCTCAGAAATTTGATGCCTAGATTGCGTGCATGGGTTACGTTAAATTGAGGTTTGCTTTCCCAAGTACGCGTGTTCGGCTTGGTAGGGTTTTGGTTGCCGAATCTTTTTCCCGCTGGGAGGGATACGCGCTTTTTCAGGAGAACCTTAATAAATAATATGTGAGGATGCCTATATTTCTTCTGTTTATTGCAAACTGGCAAGATGTCTGCTTTCAGAAGAATACTTTTGTACGTGTATTCACATATTATTATTCAAAATGTTTTTCACTTAAGAATCTGCCCGGAGAAGATGATTAAATGGAAAAGATGCAACGATTATACATAGAGGCTACCCGCCCCCCGATTTCCGACTACCTGTACAACACAATCGCTGCGCACAGAAAACTTTACAGAAAACTTGCCCTCACTAGCGGGGCGGTGAAGAGGCTCAGAGACACATTGAAGGCGAGTGACATACAAGACATGCTGAGCGGTAAAAGGGGGAATCTGAGACGTTTCGATGTTATGCTTGAACTCTACTGTGACGAGGAGCACGAGAAAAAACTGCTGGAATTCTACAAAAAGACGGTTTCCAAAAACAAGCCCGTGAAAGAGGTTCTTCAAACTTTATCTGAAGCCGAGGCGCTGGGAGTTTCTCCCTCCTTCAAGCTCGGACTCAGCTGGAACAATATCAATTTTAACGCTCGGAAACTTGTTGACGCGCTGTACGAGGTGGCTGAAACAACGTTCTTCATAAACTTTGAACTGGAACAGGAGGGCTCGCTGATTACTGCCACAAACCTGTCCTACCCGATAATCGATGAGACTCAAAACTTTTTCCTAGTAGAGTACATTCCGCCTTTCAAAACCACTTATCCCGACGGAACTGAGAAAACCTTCTCGAAACTAAGCTCACTGATAGAGGATGTACGTGAAAATCCTGAGGCTACTCCGAAACTGTACGTGATGGGAAACCAAGGGGAGTGGAAGCCTCTGATAACGTTCGCGTGGCAATTCGAGGACGGGCTGATATATGTGAAGATACCCTCAGACAACGGAAAAGTCAACGAAAAAGAGTTCCTGCTGAATCCCATGACGGGAACCCTGGAGCTAATTAAGGGGCAAATAAAAGTGGAAAAGGCTAAGGGGAAGCCGCAGTTCAAACCGGAAAGAATATTCTTCTTCGAGCTTGGTGGAGACGAACTCGCCAAACCCGAACCGGAGAAGACGCAGAAAAACAAATCATAAGATCGATAATCTTCCCAAAAGGAAGCGTGATCCTCTCCGTGTTTAGAGTACCGTGTTCGATGGTGGATTCGGCCTGTGTTACCTGTCACTCTTCGAACCATTGCGAGTCCCTATACTCGTCCACGTCTAAACTTATCCACTCATTTTTTTCTCCGTAGAGCTGTTTTTCGTGTAAAATCCTCACGAAACTTATCGACCTGCAGGTGAAGCAGTAAACCTCAAACACGACGCCGCCGATTACCTCGAACCAAGTTTCCCCCCTGTCACTAATCACTCCTCCCCTAACGTCCAGTCTTATTATCTCCCCGTTAAGACCTATGTGGTTCTCTATTATTGATTTAACGATGCCGGTGAGATAGGAAACAAACTCGGGAAACTGAGACTTCTTCCGTAGGTAAATGTTGGTGGTAACGATCACCGCGTTTTCTCTCTCCTTCCGAGTGAACCTGAAGCGTTTGGCTACCCTCGAATCCTCGCCCAGAATTTCTTCGACTCCGGAGCTAATCTCGCCGCTCAGAAAGCCATGCTTATGACTCACGCGATCACCACTTGCTTCGCAAAACCAATTACAGTTATAGTTCTGTCCCCCCTAAAACAATTTACTGAACCCCAAGGTGGGAGGCTTCGATTCAAATTTCTCAGAAAGGTTATTAAAGAACACTTAACATTTCGTTAAAGCAAAGGTGAATCGTGTTCGGAGGCTATAGCTTGGGTCTCAAAATAGCTGTTGCGGGTAAGGGTGGCGTCGGCAAGACGACGGTGGCTGGAAGTCTGGCTCGCCTATTCGCAAGAGAGGGACTAAGCGTGTTTGCAATAGATGCGGATCCCAGCATGAACCTCTACAAGGCGCTGGGGATTTCCCACGAAACCATGAACGGCGTGACGCCGATCTCTGAGATGAGTGACCTCATAGAGGAACGGACGGGCGCAAGGCCGGGTTCTCTCGGCGGTGTCTTCATACTAAACCCGAAGGTAGCGGATATTCCCGACCGCTTCAAAGTCACGGGACCCGACGGTGTTCAACTCCTGGTAATGGGTACGATTACGCAGCCGAGCGGAGGCTGTATGTGCCCGAGTAACGCACTGGTGAGAGCCCTACTGGCCCACTTGGTGCTAAAGCGGGACGAAATAGTTATTCTTGACATGGTGGCTGGAATAGAACACCTCGGGCGGGGCACAGCGAAGGCTGTAGACGCTATGATAATCGTTGTAGAACCCGGCGCGAGGTCCCTAGACCTGGCACGGAGAATCAAGGAACTCGCAGAGGGACTGGGTGTCAAAAAGCTGTTCCTGGTTGCGAACAAGGTTTCCGACGACGAGGAGGCTCAATTTCTAAGGAAGGCCAGCGGCGGGCTGGGCTTGGAACTCATCGGAATAATTCCCTATGATCGAGAAGTGATAAAGGCCGACCTTAATGACGCGTCACCTATGGACTTTGCTCCCGAATCCGAAGCCATGAAGGAGATCAAAAAAATAAAGATGCGACTGGAGCGGGAACTAGCCTGAAGCTCCAAAAAGGGTTAGAAGTATTTTTCTCTAATTTCTCGAATCACGCTTTTCACTTTTTCCTTAGCACCGGATAGGACAACTATCCCTTCTTCCTCACTGCTTATGTCCACCTCGTGTCTGTGGGCTATCTGTGCCAGTTCCGATTCCGGTATGTTCCTGTCGAATCTTATGCGTACGAGGTCTAATCCCCTGTCCCTTGGAACACCCTTAACGAAGGTTTTTCTGGGCCGTGGTGGCGGCTTCAGGCGAGCCTCCTCAATCTTTTTCTCCCACTGAGCAACGTAGTCCACGCCCACCTCTTGGGCTAGAGCGAAAAGAGTGGTCTTCACACTGTTTAGCGTCGCTTCCAGCTCCATGAAATAATCCCGGTGCGCGTGTGATTCTTTGTTAGTGTCCTTGTAGTGTGTTATTATGAAACGTGTAAACCTTAAACCCTCGTTGACCCTGACGGGTACGTGTATCCCCTTGGATTTGAGATCGCCGAGCATCTCGTTAAGAATGTACCACTCATTCTCCAAGATTGGCAGATTCTCCATGGGTCTCAAATCCTACTAAGGGCAACTCAAAAATAACAGTATCCCTCCCTTCTTTAAGCGTTTCCCTTCTTCTTTCCGGAAGAAGTTAAGGGCTTGAATCACCCTGTTTTCCTCGCCACCTTGAAGGAAGAAACCAAGAAATACAATCCGTAAACCCGTGCACAGGTTTTCTTCAACCTCTGCTCGTTCCGGCTGGAGCCAAGGGTGGGTTGACATCCCTAAGAGTGGTTAAATCTCTACTCGAAAAGGCTGAGGAATCCAGAGAATTGGTGGTGCTCGAAAACGCGGATCGTAACCCCGTGCTATCCTCCATCAGAAAAGGTCCTCAAACTGACGGTGGACTAGCTTTCACCATGTGTGAAGCGAAGAAAGGGATTACTCTCCGCCGTGGTCTCAGAAGTCTACTCCCTTTCGGGCCCGCAGTCCCCTGGTGACAAACGGGTGTTTAATCATCCTCATCTCAGTTACAAGATCCGCCATTTCAAGCAGTTTAGGGTGCATGTATCTTCCGGTGAGTACAATTTCCAGATGCGGAGGCTTGTTTTCCAAAAGCTCAATAACCTCTCTAACGTTGATTAACCCCATTTCGATTGCGACGCCCACCTCGTCCAGGATGAGTATGTCGTACTCGTCGCTTTCAATCGTCTTTCTGGCCAGTTCCAGCGCCTGCTCCGCCTGCTCTATGTCGATCTTTTCTGGTTCCGCGATAATTTCTGGTCTTCCAAACTGTGTTATTGTGAAGTTCGGATTATTTTTCGCGGCTTTTATCTCTCCGTACTTTACTTCTCCTTTCATGAACTGGATCATGTGTACCTTGAACCCGTTTCCCGTGGCTCGGAAGGCGAGCCCCAGCGATGCCGTGGTTTTTCCCTTTCCTGTCCCGTAGTAGACCTGTACAATTCCTTGGCTTATTCTCTGCCTGGGCATCACTCTACACCGTCAAATTTTTTAGCTATAGGCTTTAGAAGCTTGTCAGCGGCGGAGTAAAGATTCTCCTCCCTTGAGTAAACCTTTTCCACCAGCTTTTCGATTTCCTTATTCTTGCCTAGGAATTTGTACACGTACTCGTGCACCAGTTGCTCCACAATCTCTCTGATCTTTCCCTCGATATGGCTTCTCCGCCTCTCTTCAAGCAGACCGGAAAGCTCAACATGCCTCCTGTGCTCTTCGATAGCCTCCAACAGTTCGCTTATCCCCACGCCGTCGGTGGCAATGGTGCTGAGCACCGGTGGACGCCACCCCGTTTGTCTGGTGTAAGAGTCGAGCGCCAGCTCCAACTGCAGTACAAGTTTGTCCCCGTCTAGGTCCGCTTTGTTCACCACCAGTATGTCTCCGATTTCTATGATTCCTGCTTTTTGAGCCTGAATCGAGTCGCCCGCTCCGGGCATAAACACACAGACCACGGTGTCCGCGATTTTGATAACGTCTACCTCGGATTGCCCGGCTCCAACAGTTTCAATGAGTATATAATCCTTGCCGAACGCGTCAAGCACCGTGGCGATATCATAAGTGGCTTTGGAGAGTCCCCCCGATACACCTCTAGACGCCACACTGCGGATGAATATCTCCGGGTCGGAAACAATTTCCTTCATCCTAACCCTGTCACCCAGGAAAGCCCCACCACTGAAGGGGCTGGAGGGATCAATAGAAATTATGCCAACCGTCTTTCCCCTACTTCTCATCTCTTGCGCCAGCTTGCAGACCAGCGTGCTCTTCCCGCTACCCGGAGATCCCGTAATTCCGATAATGTAGGCGTTTCCCGTGTTCTTGTACAACGCGTCGAAAATCTCCTTGGCCTTTTCTGGTTCGTTCTCCACGATGGTGATAATCCTTGCTAGTGCCATGCGATCCTTTTCCTTAAATCTCGATATTAGTTCTTGTATGTTATCCTCCTTACGCATAGTCTAACCATCCAGGATTTCGTTCACACCCTTTTTGGCTAGTACTCCAGTTTAAGGGTTCAAATAGTGCGATGTTTACCTACCTATATATCCTTTACTCAAACCCGTACCTTCGGTCCTTTCCCACCTTTGTGTTTAAAGGCGTTAACCCTTGGAAAAATCTAGAGGTAAAAGCGTATCCCCCCGCGTGATGCACCGAATTCGATTTTCTTGTCTAAGTTTTTGAGCAAAAGATACGTCTCTGGGTATGTGTTCACTTTCTTAATTTCTTCTAAGCTGAACCATTTAAAGACAAGACCTCCCTCTCCCTCCCTCCTGACAATTCTGCCTCTAAACACGAAGAAAAGGTGATAATCGCCACTCCACTTTAACTCGTATACTCTCGCCAAGTTCTCAATCGCCACCGAGTACCCCGTCTCCTCCCTGATCTCCCTCTCCGCAGCCTCCATAACCCCCTCACCCTCCTCCACCCTGCCCCCAGGAATCGCCCACAGGCCGTTCTCCCTAACAAGCAGCACCCTCCCATCGGCATCCCTGACAATCACGATAGCGATTACAACAACCATATCCCAGCAACTCCGAGAACAACGTAACGTAATCCTTCATCAAAACTCTATTAAGGTTAATCTTTTATCTTTCTTATCCTACTATTTTCCTACTATTCCATGTCTTCGGAGAGATCGCCAATGCACTATGACGTAATTATTGTTGGAGCAGGACCCGCAGGCCTTTCAGCCGCGGCCTTCGCCGCAAGGAGGAAACTAAAAACACTCGTTTTAGAAGCGGCCAATAAAGCGGGTGGAAAACCCGTAAACATGTACGGAACGAAGATCGTTGAGGACTTCATCGGCTTCCCCGAAGGAGTAAAGGGAGAGGAGGTGGGG
>JAUQYY010000353.1 GCA_030587505.1 Candidatus Sigynarchaeota archaeon | reverse complement strand
GAAGAGTGTACGTGTCAACGGGAAGGAACTCTACGTGGCATTAACAGAAGCCAAACAAACAGTGAAAATACCCGAAACACCGCCGCAGAAAATGAAGTACCTAAAAGACATCGTGGAGCTAAACGACATCAAATACGCACTCGAACTTTACATCGACAACCTGTCAAGAACAACACCCAGAAACGAAAAAGAAAAAATGAGAAAAACAATCGAAGAAGAAATCAAAGAATACAAGAAATACTTGGAAAAAGCGTTGAATATGCTGCTCGAGGAAAGGATCGAAGTACTGAACGACGACGAGGTAAACCACATAATCCAAGCAACAAGAGAAGAATACCCCAAAAAAAGAAAAAGGTCTGAAAGAAAGAAGAGTCAAGAAAGGCAAAAGAACTCCGAACTTTGGATTCTTCAACCGCTAGCAAAGGAATTCGATATACATAAAAAGACACTTATAAACTACTTCCGCCCGAGAAAAAGGGTTCGTATGAGTAGATATATGTACTTGCGAATTTGTGACGCATTAAAACTAGATTTAACTGATAGGAAACATGTAAGCGTGAACAGGGAACAGTTTTTAAACACGTTCTTCAGATCGGAAAGCAAACTTATGCAGGAAGAGCGAGAAGAACTCTGGGGAACAAAAGAAGAGCGACTAGAAGCTCACTGGTCACAGCAACCACCGGGAACTCGGTGCATCTTCTTTGAAAAGGACATAAAAATTCTAAGAAACGTAGTTCTAGAACTGTGCGATGGAAACATCAAAGAGCTGACTAGAAGGATCAGAGACGATATGGGAATCCAGCACATAACATCCAGAAGAATAAGAGCTTTTATAGAGAATGAAACTTTGGAAACAGATGTTGAACTCTTATTAGCACTGATAGGAGTGATTATCGGCAGCAAACCCGAGGAGGTAAGCGAACTAATCCAAAATAAGACTCTAGCAGAGACTTTTAGGAACTCAATGCTCAAAAAGAACTTGGTGAACGAGGAAAACATGGAATGGGTAGAGAACCTGCCCAGCGACTTGATGAGGGAGATTAGTCTTGAGAACTTGGCAGAAGAACAACAGAAAAGAATCGAAACACCAGAAGACGCGCTAACATTCTTGGAAGAAATCAGAGAAAAGGGCATAATTTTCGGCGAATTTTATGTTTGCATAACCCGTCAAGAAGTCGACAAACTAAAAGACGCCATAAACAAAGCTAGAAGAGAAGAAAACAGTCAAAAAAACCTATACGAATACACAGCCGACCAACTAAACAAGCATCTAGTAGAAGAAGAAATAAACGAAACACAAATAAAATCAATAATCACAAAACAGGTTAGCATCCTCAAGGTAGAGCTGTACCTTAAGATGTGCAGCGTATTTGGTGTGAAACCAAACCTGAAACTACACCTCAGACAAAGTAGAACATATACAAATTATCCGCACTTCGACACATCAGACACAGACTTCCCAGAACCCACACACTACGTTGGCCCAAATGGAGAAACCGTTACCATCGAGGAAAGGGAAGAAGGATTCTACATAATCGTAGAGGGAAAAAAGCTAGAAGCAAGAAAGCGTAAGACACAGTATGGCGGAAAGTGGTGGGGACTCACAATAATAGACTACATCACAGAGAAAGGCGTCTACACCGTGGTGAAAGAAACAGGCCAGCTGTGGCCGCCCTATCTGAGACCATGGTACACCTACCCCGCAAACGCGGCGACAGTCAGATTTAAAACCCCTCAGCCCCTCGAAGAACTGGTTCAAACCATAAAAGCCAGAATGGGATTAAGTTACAATGTCCTCAACGAAATCACAGGAATAAGTATAGCAACCTTCAGTGAAATCTTAGGTGAAAGAACCAAAAAACACTCCATAAGTTTAGGTCTCCTGCTAACACTGCTGAGTTTAAAAAGCACAGTAATACAAACAGACATAAAAAGGGAAATACAACAACTAGAAAAACAAATAATCTCAATAGGCAATACAAAAATCTCAGAACAAAAAAGACGGGACATCCTCTACATAAACCTGAAAACACCCACAGGGGCAACCCTAATAGGTCATGAACTAGGAGATGGAAACCTCTACCACCATGACGGAAGAATATGGTTTAGATATTGTAACACCGAAAAAGAAAACACCGAAGAAGTAAGAAACCTCATCGAACTCTACGGCATCACCGCCAACATACAAACCATAACCCCCAAAAAGAAGGGTAGAAAAAAGAACTATCACATTTCAACATCGGGACTCCTACCATACGCCATATGGTGCGCCATACCCCGAATGGGAAGCAAAACCAAAAACAACCCCACGGTCCCAGAATGGATCACAGACGACTCCGCACTAGCAAAAGCCTTCCTCAAAGCAATAATAAAAGACGAAGCCCACATCAACCCAGAAGCCAAGACAATGAGCATAACATTAGTCGTTGACGTAACAGAAAAACTAGAAAAGAAAGGCTTCCAACAGATTCAAAATATAGTAAAAAATAGACTGCACAAACTAAGAGAAAAGTGGTCACAACAGGAAACACCAATAAGAAGCAAAGAAAAGAAGAGGAAAAAGCCCGCATAGTAACCATCACTGAGATGATAAAAGAGAAACGCGGAAACGAAGCAGTAAGCGAAGCAAAAAAAGTGCCATGCAACATACTACTAGGCATAAAAAAGGCACTCCAAACACTCAAAATCTCAGCAAAAGAAAACCTGAAAGACTTCTACGTGTCAAAAAAAGAAGCAGTAACAGCAAGATGGACACTAACTGTAAACAGCAAAGACACAAAAAAGGTGTACGAGCAAGGCCTGCTCAACGGCTACAAGAAGAAAAACTACGAGCTAACCTACAGGCAAACCAGCAGACGCGTAAGAATCGACAACTGGCTGCCAGAAACTCACCTGGCCGAACTCAGAAGAATAAAACAAAAACTCGGAAAAAAGAGATACACAACTCCAAACCAAATCAAGAAGTACTGGAACTCGGAGCGTTATGGAGACATCGAGGAGCTTATTAAGAAACACCCACCAAAACAAATAGAGGAAAAGAAAAAAGAACTCGAAAAAAGAGGAATCAAAGCGAGGGATAATCCCTCTAAGATTCACTTCCTAAAGATGGGAATAAGCGTGGAATGGTTGCTTGAGTGGTTCGAGTAGGTGTGCTGGAATGAGCTGGACTGTCGGAGTAAAAGAGGAAAGAATGGTGCGAGAAATCCTCCTAGTACACGGAAAGACGGACAAAATCCCTCTAAAGAAGGTCTACGCCGGCAAGGACGAAGACGGAGAAGAAACATTCCTCGACATCTATGACTACGAGGAAGACTACAAGATAAGAAAAAGATTATGCCGCAAAAAACTAAGAGAACACATAATGAGAAAGGGATATACGGAAAAGCAGGCGGACGAAATAATCCTAGACTGCGTGGTGCGGGGAGTAATAGACCGTATAAGCGTGGAAGACAACAGGGACATGGAAGAGTTCATCTTGGCCAACGAGGAACACTGGGTAGAAATGGAAGTAAGCAGCCTATGGGGCATCGTTGAAGAGTACATGAACTTGGAAGTCAAAGACTACGTGCTGGAAGACGCCTTCAACTGGGACGACAAGGATGAGGAGAAAATCAGGGAAGTCTTCCACGAGCACAACACCAAGCACCTAACCCGGCAGCAGCTCACCGAGGGGCTGGCGAAGAAGGGATACACTCCCCAAGAAGCTCAGAAACTGATAGAGAACTACACCACCCAAGAAAGGAACGAGGAAGAAGAACCCGACTGGTGGCTCAACACCGCGGAGTACATCTTCAAAAGACCCGAGTACAAACCCCTCAGACACCACGAAGAAAGAATAATATTCCACGGCGAATACGACTACACAACCATGCCCGACTGCCTCGAAATAATGCAACCCGAAGAGTGGCTCCTCTCCGAATACTCAAACCTCATCCACCTAAGATACGACAGATGGTACATCCACGGAACCCAAAACATCCCCTTCAGAAAAATCAGAGAAATCCTCAGAAGAAACGAGGAACAGCAGGGCAGAAGCACACCCCACACCGAACTAAAAAAAGAGCTCATGCGCGAGTGTGGCGCGAGCGAAGACGAAGCCGAAATGGCAATCTACGCAGCCCTAAGAACCTTCAAAATAAGAGAAAACACCACACACGTAGAAGAAGACGGACAACCCGAAGAGCCGGAGTACTACTGGTCCGGAACAACCGGAATCTACCCACCCCTAACCCTCCAGGACCGCTCTTCAACCCCATCAAAAAAGTGTTCATGGAAGCGGAGAAACGGGGAAAAACCACACTCACAAAAGAGGAACTCGTGGAGCGGGCGCTCCAAGCCTACAAAGAATACGACGAAAAAGAACCCTTCAGCGAAACCTACACCACCAAAATCGACACAGAATACACACAAACAATGATAGAAGAAGCCGAAGAACTCCTACTCATAAAACCCGTACAGGGCGGATACCAGCTAAACAAACCCGCTCTAGAAAACCTCACAGGAAAAAACCCAAAAAAAAGGAGTAAAACAAAAACAAACCATTAAAACAGCCAAAATCAAAAAAACAATTAATAAGCGTCCTCATTTTCTAAAATGCCAGCCTCTCGCGCGAATTTTCCGTAGCCCATGCGAATGAGTACTCTGGTGCTCCTGTTTAGGAGGAAGTCTATCCAGGTTTCTTCGGTGGGTTCGTTGTAGAATTTGCCGAACCTTTTGGCGTATTGTTTCTCGTCGCTGCTGGAGATCAGGTTTTCCACCGCTTTTGGCGAGAATGCTATTTCCACGTCGGCTGCGTTTGCCTTGCCCTCCTGAACCGTGATTCCGTCTTCCGTTCGTACAACGTGGAAGACTTCGAGTGGGGGTTTCTCGTCTTCGAAGTTTTCGAGAGTGTCGAAGAGTGAGAAGTCTACAACCGAGTCCGGTACAAGGTCCGCGAATATTTTCGGGTGGTTGTCAAGGTACTTTGCGAAACGCTGGCCAAGTGTCAATTCCCGCTCAAGCTCCTCCATTATCGTGGACTCTTCCGTGTAGCTGTTTGCGAGGAACTCGGTGATGTCCATTATTTTTATTCCGAGGCCGTCGGCTCCGTCAACGAGGTTCGTCTTGCAGAAGGGACACGCGCTCACCAGGATTTCTGCCTGGGTTTCAGCCGCTTCCTTCAGTCTCTGCTTGGATATTTGAAGTGCTATGTCCGGGAATGCTTTCTTGACTCCGCTTCCCGCCCCGCAGCAGTGGGCGTACCTTCGGTTTGTTTCCATTTCCACCAGTTCAACGTTAGCGGTGGATTTCAGGAGGCTGCGAGGGTCTTCGAACACGTTCATGTGTCTGCCGAGGTGGCAGGGGTCGTGGTAGGTGACCCTGACCCTTTGGGGACTCGCGAAGGAAATCTTGTTCTGGTCCCTCAGCCTTTTCAGGAACTCGACAATATGCATCAGCTTCACTTTCTTGCCGTTCCAGAGCGGAGCGTAGTCCTGGGCGAATGTACGGTAGCAGCCCGCGCAGGAGAAGACCACGGTTTTCGCGCCCACCTCGCTGATCTGGTTAATGTTGTGTTTGGCAAATTCCTTGGCGGTCTTCACGAAGCCTGTTCTGAACAGGGTTGAGCCGCAGCACCTCTCATCCTCCAGAACCGTGAAGTCTACCCCCGCCTTGTTGAGAAGGTCTACGGTTGCCTTGGCTATCTCCTGTCTGCGGTAGCTTGAGGTGCACCCAACAAAGTAGACCACGTCCGCCTTCTCACCAATCGGAGTAGGGTTAAGGAATTCAAACCTCCTCTCGTGATCCTCACCGTACGGATTGAACTTTTCCAAAACGTTCTTCTCTATACTCGCGTGTGCATCAAGGTAGTAGCCCGCCTCAACCAGCTCTCTCCTGAGGCACTCCATCATAGCGGGAACATCGATGCCCCCCTCAATGGCCAAGCAGGTTTCCTTGCAGCTTGCGCACGTGAGGCAGAGACCTGCCCACTGAACAATATTCTCATCGATTTCGAGCTCCCCTTCCAAGAGCTTCTTGAGGATGATGATTCTACCCCTAGCGCTGTACGTCTCGAAGCCCAGAACGTTCCTAATCGGACACGGCAGAGAGACGTGCTTCTTAGCGGTGCTAATCTTCACCGAGTAGGCACAGTCAGCACAGCGACCACACTTCTCCATCTGCTGCAAATAGTCAGCCAACCCATCAAAGTTCACCACAAGCCACCTCACAAACCAAACACCGTCGGGTGCAATATGTTATTCGGGTCGAGAACCCCCTTAATCTTCCTCAAAAGATTGTGAAAAGCGGGAGAAACCCGTGAGAGACACTCCCTCTCCCACAGAGGACCGCACCAGTAGGGCACCGCACCCCCCGTCGAGAGCTCCAACTGTTTAAGCTCACCCCAAACCTTCTCCATCAGCTCCCTGTTCTCGGACGGCCCCATGAAAAGAGTGATCCACCCCGTGCAGTAGCTCCTATCCACACCCAGAGCGCTTATGATCCAGTTCATCCCCCTACCCTTAACATCGTACTTCTCAAAAATTTTCAGAGCGCCCTTAACGGTTTCGGGCAGAGTGGAGATAGGTCTTAGGTGGCAGGTGTTATACCAGAAGCCGGAATCAAACAGAGGCTGAACCATGTTAAACATGTCAGTCCAGTGAGCCTTAGACAGAAACGTGCCCAGAGAACGTCCATCCCTCTTCGCTATTCGATCCACTATCTCCTTTTTCCTATTCGCGAGCTCCTCATCCTCCTCCTCAATAATGACCGCGAGAATACACTCTAAACCTGACCAGAAGTCAAGGTAAGAATTGGCAAGGAGTTCAATCGAGTTCTTGTCTCCGAGTAGGACTAGCTCCTCAGCCAGCTTCCTCCTCTGCAGCTCGTGCATAACCTTCGCACAGTCCTCAATGCTCTCAAAACCATAATCAGCAAAAGCCACACCACTCGGAGTGTAGTAAACCTTAAGAGTCACCTCAGTCTTCACACCCAAAGTCCCATGGTCACCCAAAAACAAGCCCGTCAAATCGTTAAAAGTAGAGTAGCGGGCAAAAACCTTCGAGCCCGGGTTCCAACCACTCCCCGTCCTGATAATCTCCCCCGTAGGAAGCACAACCTCCAAACCAACAACGGAGTCACAAGCACCACCCCACCTGCTAGCACCACAACCAATACTATTACCACTCAGCGAGCCACCCACAGTCCCAGCGTTGCCACCATAAGGACCCCTAAAGCCCAGCTTAAACCCCTTCTCCTTCAGCAAGTGAATCAGCTCAGCCCACCTCAAACCAGCACCAACCGTAACCGTCATAGTATCCTCATCAACCTCTCTCAAGTAATCCATCCGAGTCAAATCCAGCATAATCGCACCAGACACCCTCGGAAGAGGAGCCCCATTAATGCTACTACGGGCACCAACCGCCACAACAGGAATCTTCTTACCATTAGCAACCCTCATGATTTCCGCGACTTCCTCCGTGCAACCGGGACGAACCACAACCCCAGGAGAATCAAACTGAAACGGACTAGCGTCACGACTGTACACCAAGAGGTCCAACTTACCATCCCTAACGTTCTCCTCACCCGAAATAGACACAAGCTCATCATAAGCAGGGTGATGCTCAGCACTCTCTAACATCAAGTCACCATCCACAACCAAAACAATAAACGAAACGAACCCCAAAACCTTTTAATCTTTTTCGCAAACCCAAGGACAAAATTCGCCCCTTTTATGATTAACCCCCAAAAACCCAATTATTTCGAATATCACCACCAAAATTCTAAACACGTTGAACCAATCTCCAAAAAAAGCGGTAACCTTTAATAAGCACAAAACATTCAAAACCGACCACTCCTAACGCTCACAAACCCAAACAAACCCCCAAAACCAACCAAAACCCCAACCCCCAAAGGAGTGAAAAACAATGACAGAAACAAACACCACACACTCAAAAGACAAAATAGTCGTAAAAGACAAATACACAGGCGAAATCATACAAGAACTACCCGCAGACAACATGAAAACCCTCAAACAAAAAATAGAAAAAGTACACAAACTCGAAGAAAAAATGCGAAACACCACCTTCGACCAACGAATAAACTTCCTCAGAAAACTCTCAAGAAGAATCCGAATGAAAAGACAAAAAATCAAAGAAACAATAGCAAGAGAAGGAGGCCTCCCAATAAAATACGCCAACTGGGAAGTAGGCATGATAGCCCAAGGCTACCTACACGCCGACTGGCGCGCAGAAATGCTCCAAGAACACAAAATCCAAGCCATGAGCGGAGAAAGCAGAGCCAAATACCACCCACTCGGAACATGCGCCGCAATGACACCACGAAACACACCCTTCTCACTAACCGGCTGGGCACTCGGAGCATGCTGGCTAACCGGAAACAGCTGCGTCCTAAAACCCTCAAGCGCCGTACCCCTATCCCCCCTACTACTCCACGAAATCGCACAAGACGTGGCAGGCGACTTCCCCATCGAAGCCTCCGAAATAATACTCATGCCCGGAAACACAGCCGCAACCGAATTCGTATCAAACCCCATGATCAACATACTCCTATTCTTCGGCTCAAGCCACGTCGCAAAACAACTCCTCATCAACTACGCAGAACACCTCAAACAAACAGCCACACCCACACCCTTCGCCCAAGGCACCATGTACCAAGGCCACTTTAAGAAACTGATCATAGAAGGTGCCGGAAACGATAGCGGGGTTATCTTCGAGGATGTGGATGTTGACAAGGCGGCGAGGTTCGCGGTTAGGGCTGCGTTCACCAACAGTGGCCAGCAGTGCTTCAGTATGAAGAGGATCCTGGTGCAGGACACCATTATCGACGATTTCATCGAAGCGATGATCGGCTACACGGAGAAGCTTAAGATGGGTAACCCGCTGGATCCCACCGTGGATATTGGGCCTCTGGGGAGTGAGAAAATCATGCTTATGATGGATTTCATAGTGAAGGACGCCGTGAACAAGGGTGGGAAAATCCTCATCGGAGGCGAGGCTCAGCCCCCGTTCTACCTTCCCACACTCATAAGGTTCGAGAAGGAGCAGCTCGTGAACGGCGACCCCAACACGGTTCCCTTCTGCTGGGAGGAGGAGTCGTTCGGACCCGTTAGAAGCATAGTGTCGTTCAGCAGTGAGGATGAAGCGGTGCTGCTGGCTAACAGTACGCCGTACGGTATGAGGGCGTCCATCTACACTGAGGACCTCGAAAAGGCGAGAAGAGTCGCCGACAGGCTGGAAGTCGGAGGCACAATGATAAACGTGGTCCCCGGACGCGTGGACATCAGCCTCAAGATGGGCGGTGTAAAAGAGACCTCATTTCCGCCGGGTGCGAGATGGATAATTCATCATCTGGTGCGTGAGCAGTTTATTCATATTGAGGATTGTTTCCGGGAAGGGGAGGTGGAGGAGGGAGAGGAGTAGCCTGCTGGCTTGGTTTGGTTTTGTTTGTTGATGCTTATTTCGGGTGCTGCGCTCGGAGCCGGGAAGTGTTTTTCGGGG
>JAUQYY010000351.1 GCA_030587505.1 Candidatus Sigynarchaeota archaeon | reverse complement strand
AATTAACTTAAAAAGAATTTAATATCCAAAATGCTACATGCTACAAGAAGACTTGAGTCTGTGTGTAAAATACACAAATCCGATATACTTAAATATTCTCAAAATTCCAACTGAAGATGCAAAGACATGTTTTTTCAAGAAGAAGGAGAGAAACGTAATGAGCGACCCAAGCGCAACAAGACCTCTTGACCTACTTAACAGATCACTGGAAGCAAGAGTGCTTGTCAAACTCAAAGGAGGAAGAGAACTAAGAGGCAAACTCAAGGGATTCGACCTCCACATGAATCTCATACTAGACGAAGCTGAAGAAGTAATAGACAAAAACAACAACAAAATGGTCGGAACCGTAATAGTGAGAGGAGACAACGTGATCCTTCTAAGCCCCGCAATAAAAACAGAATCAGAATAAAGCAAATCCGAAAAATTTCACAGAGGGACAAGAATGACAAAAGGAACACCAAGCATGGGTAAAAAGAACAAAAAAACACACATAAGATGCCGAAGATGCGGAAGACACTCATACCACGCCACAAAAAAATACTGTGCAGCATGCGGCTACGGAAGATCCAAAAGAATTCGAAGATACAGCTGGCAAAATAAAAAATTAGGAGGAACCAGAATAGTATAAAGACGATACCTCACACAAATAACCTCCAAAAAATCAGAACACAAAAATGGTGGGCCCATAGCTCAGCCTGGAATGAGCGCCGCGTTATCCACCCTCGTTCCAAGAGGGTTGGGAGCGAAGGCAACTCTGCTCCAAAATCGCGGAGGCCGCGGGAAACCCTTAACAGAACGTTGGGGTTCGCGAATTCGAATCCGCTGAGGCGCTCCCTCAACGGCGGCTATCCCGCTGGGTCCACCAAATTCTTCCACATCGTTACTCGCGCTAAAGTTTCGTTTCAAGCTTAGAAAGCAGTAAAGAACCACAGTACTCTCCGAAACCCTCATCAATAATCGAACGGGCGATGGAGATTCATTCGATCCTGAGGAAAGATTTTTGTAATTTAATGTGTTTTTTAAACACTCCCTGTTTGAGGTGGTGTTATTTGAGAGGCAAGCAGCTGGGAAGCACGTTCCGGCTTCTGAAGACGTTCGACCGGCAGAGCGAAACTTGGATGTTGAGCCCTGAAATGTTAAAAATATGTGGGGAGGAAGGAGATCAACGCTAACCAGCGTGTCGAAGACATTCTGATTGCGCCGAGTATGCTAAATCAAGGAAGCAAGTCTACGCCGGAGGGGACATATGATTACTGCTCATCTTTGATGTGCCACCGTTTTTGAAGGGCACGATGTAACAAGTATGTTTTTTTGAGGGGGTGTATGTGATTTAGCGGTTGTGAAGGGAGATTTATGATGGCTTCTTTCCGGGAATCAAGACTCAAAAAAAGAGATAGACAAACCACCAACAAACCCAAAAAAAGATAAAATACATACCTCCTACATCATGCCTTTTTGAAGTTGAGTGGTGTTTAAATACGAACTTCTTGAAACAGTGGGTAGGATGGTTTGAGAGGGTTTGATTTGAAGGTTTTTGAGAACGGGGTGCGCGCCATTCTGGTGTACTTCGAGCTGGGCAAACCGTGGTGGTTCAGGCTGATTGACCTAGGAAGCAACAGAACCATCTGTAAGGACTTTGTTAGGAACAGGGCGAGATTGCGCCAGTACAAGCAAGTTGAGGGTATCCTTGCGGAGATGGAGGAATGGCTAAAAGAACGGCGAAAGAACAAGAAACACATCATCCCGCCCCCACCAAATTCGGTTCCACCGATGTAATCTTCTTCCAATCTTTCTACAAAACATTCATCATTTGACAGAAAGAATAATTTGCGGATTCTTTTGGGGATATTAGTAGAAAAATAAGGTTACACCTGAGATGTGCTTCTAATGCTGAGTTCAAGAAGTATTTTCCATTAGGTTAAATTAGGTTTAAAAGAGCCACTAAGAGACTCCGTCCAGAAGTGTTAACTAAGCTGAAACGAGAATAACAATTCGAAGGTGTTTCAGCTTACCAAAGGTGTATGAGTGGGCGCATCCGGATTTGAACCGGAGACCTCCGCCACGTCAAGGCGGCATCATAACCAACTAGACCATGCGCCCAAGTTTTGCCCTGCACATGAAGATACAATATGAACTACCTTTTATTTTTTGTCTTTGAGAATAAAAGTTTTTTCAGTCATCCGAACTTACAGATTCCAGCAGCAGTTTACATTGCATCCTGAATCCTCTGAAAATCCGTATATGCTGGTCTGCATTATCATTCGCCCCCTTTGAAAAATGTGGTTGGTGGGTGTGTTTTTGGTTTTCCGCCTTTAGCTGATTCTCTGATTTCACTGTTTGACGTTTTTCATGAAAAGAAAGCCTTCAAAAGGACGAGCTTTATCAGAAAACATCACAATTCCACTAACAAGAAACATGTGTGTTATGCTGGGCTAAGGAAAAAACATATTAGTTTGAGTTTCATTAAGATAGTACCGGTCGGTGGAGTGACGTCTCATACTGCCAGTTCGAATCTGGCTCCGCCCACCACTAAACGCAAGACAAAAAATTTAATAGGGTGCTGAAAAAATTTAGTTCTTGCTGTTGTTTAAATACTCTCCAATAAAGGGTGCCGTCGTAGCTTAGCCCGGGAGAGCGCCGGATATCGCCAGAGAAATTGGCGTTAGGCGAAACTGAAGATCCGGTTGTCGCTGGTTCAAAAGGCATGGTGCTTTGAGCACTGAGCCTGAGATTCCGGCCGACGGCACCACTTATGTTTTCAGCTCTTTGTTTATTCTATCAAAAGTTTCTCTTATTTATTCTTGGGCTTTAACCTGTAGTTTTTCTGTTCCTTGATTTCTCCAGAATTCGAGTGTAAAGCTCGGGCATTCATCACTTCTACGCAGCAATAACTTCCAGAAAAATATTTGAGGCTGTGAACGAGGCTTTGAAAACTAGGTTAAGGATTCTGAAAAATTACTGGAGGGATCCTCCGCGTTTAACCTCGGCGTGTAAAAGAGTATTGGCTAGTTTCTCTTCCTGTAAGCTGAAAACTAGGTGGAATAGCCTGCGGAGGAGTGGTCGTTTTTCTTTTATGAGGGGAGTTAAGGATTCGTTGGAAGAGGTTTTTGTGGTTTTTAGCTGTTTTGTGCTTTTGGTATTTTGTGACTGTTGTGTTTAGAAGAAGTAATGGTGCGGCTGCCGGGATTTTCAGAAAAAGGGGAGTTTCCCTTTTTTATTTGAACCCGGGTAACTGGCTTTCCTCTGCTAGTGTTGGAAGGCCAGGGTCCTAGACCAGGCTAGACTACAACCGCACCATTTTGGTTGTTTCCTGTGTTTTGTACTATTACGTGGGTTTTTTAAAAATTTTATTGTGTTTGTCAGTATTTGAAAATTAGTGTTTGGGTAGGCGATACCCTTAAATGGGATTAAGGGCACACCTACCTCTCGGCGACAAGAAATGTCGATAGATACTCTGCTCCTGAGCTTAATAATCTTTCTGCTCGTCCTGATCCTGCTCCGCGAACACGCTCGCACCGCGGGCACCCCAAGGGCCCCAACCCTCGAGGGGGCGC
>JAUQYY010000350.1 GCA_030587505.1 Candidatus Sigynarchaeota archaeon | reverse complement strand
CAGCCAGGGGTTCCTGGCGAGGTCTTCGAGGGGGAGGTTCCAGGCCGTGGCGCCTGGCTCCTTGTTTCCCGCCTCCGACTTGAAGAAGACCAAAAGGCTTTTATCTCCGAGTGAGCGCATAGTACTCCGTGGGGTGTAGGTTAGGGCGGAGACCGCCCCCCACGGGAGTGGCTCCCTGAAGACGAGGGCCACGACGCGGCTCTCCTCCTCTTTCCTGCACTCTTCTTCCATCCTTCATCACCTCCGTTCGGGCTGCTTCGTCGGAACCATAGGGGATGACACTTAGCGCATTTCCCCTATAAAAAATTATTTTTTAACAAGTTCCAAAAGGAGGAAAAATATATCTTTACCGGTACCCTATGAAAAACAGGCAGTGTTAAAACATAGATAATATTATTGTTGATTAGTTAAAAGCACTTGAAAACAGTTTTCACCCGCAAGACCAGAAAAACTAGAAGACTTTTAAGCGTTAAAATCTAAAACCATTTCGTAAAAAGGGTGCTAAAAGTTGGTGAATAAAAACATCGTCTGCCCCAAGTGCCAAGCCAAATATGAGTCGACTGACTTCGAATTCTGTACATACTGCGGAGCAAAACTCAAGGATGTTGAAGCTCCGGGAGGTAAGGAAAGACCGCCCCCGCAACAGAAACACAGAACCCGAGCATCATGGGGTTGGATTCCTGCAGTGCTAGGGTACACCGCGTCATTTATCCTGCTTTTCATTTTTCAAAACCTATTGTCTATAGTTGGTTCCATTGTGGTACCTTCATTCATGATTATACCCGTCCTCGGCTCAACGGTTCTAGTGGCGAGCCCAGAGCTTCTCGTGTTTATTACCCTTGGTCAGTTCGGCCTCATAGTTGTCCCTCTTCTCTACCTCAAATTAAAAAACATACCCATAAAACAGCTGGGATTCGACTTTGAAAACAAAAAAGAAGTTCAAAAAGACATCCTCTTAGGCGTCCTAGGCGGGAGCGTAATGATGGGTATCTCCATGTTCGTGTCGTGGATAACAATTCCAACCCTTGGCGGTTTATATTCACCCATAGACATCTACTTGTCGGAATACTACTCAAACATAAACAATGCATCATTCATGGCCATGTACCTGTACCAGTACATACTGCTCGTACTAAGCATGTTTCTAGTCGTCGCACCCTGCGAGGAAATATCAACCAGAGGATTCCTACAACAAGGCCTAGAAAACAGCTTCGGAAAATGGCCCGGACTAATCATGGCAGCGATTGTATTCTCAGCCCTACACATAATCCTGTACCCTCAAAACGCAGCAGCAATGGGATTTCCAAGCTACATAGGCTCAGTCGCAGCTATACTAGCCATACCCTCATACCTAGCCCTCTCACTAACACTAGGCTTCCTACTCCAAGTCAGAAAATACAGAATAATCACCACAATCACAGCACACGCAGTCTACATGACAATACTCGTATCCATATATTACTTCCTCAACTACTGGATCTACCTATACTTCTAAACACCACAATCAACCCAAAACTCAAACACAAAAAATATAACAAACCGCACCAAATAAAAAATAAGCAAAAAATCCCGAAAACCGTGAAACGCAACGCCAAAAAACGCAACACACAGGCAAAAGGAAAAGCCGAAGAGTTTTTAAAAACAACAACACATAACTTAATAATAGAGAATTGAAAAAACAAAAACATCAAAATAAAAACGAAACCATAAGAAGGGTCAAAACTTGGGCAAGAAAGAAGAGAAACTATTACGATTCATCTCAAAGGCCTGTTCCTCCCTAATCAGCTCGTCTAACAAATATATTGAATCCCTCAGAAAAGCACACGAAGCATACACCAACTCAATAAGAAAACTCCAAAAAGAACTCGAAAAAGCCGCAAAAGGAATGGAAATCGACCTCGCAGCAACCGACCTAGCTATACCCACAGCCCCAGCAACAACAACCCAAGAACCAGTAATAACAACAACCACCCCACTAGAAACATTCGCAAGCAGAACCGCACCAAACGACGTATTCGCCATGTTCTCAACCAAAACCAGTCAACCACAAGTCACAGCAGCACCGCCAAGCGCCGGAGCACCACCCTCAGCAGGAGCACCGCCAAGTGTATCTGCTCCTTCTGGAGTGGGAGCTGGTACGGATGCCGCGTCTATTACGGATCTTAGAAATGCAATGATGACAGAGCTTGGTCGGTTAAAGAAGCTATTCGCTTCAGAGGAGTAGTAGGCATTTTTTGAGGGAGAAACCGCCGCTTTGGTGTTGCCCTTTAACCTAGATTCCTACAGTTTATTGATATGCGGTATTCAAGTGGCTCCTAGTAGCTCCAAAACTACTATTTTATTTAAGAGGAGGTCGGGGGTGTGGTGAAAGAGTTTCTTGTTTCGGGTGGAGTGGATAATTTCTCTTGTTTTGACTACTTTGGTGGGGAAAGCTGGTGTGGCCTTTTTGATTTTTTTAGGAGGATTGGTGTTCTTCTAGGTTATATGTGAATGTTTTTCCTTCTTTTCCTTCAGACTTTCGGTTAGGGTTAAAAATACAACTTTCCAATTGTCTTGATTGAGAATGAGTATTTGGTTTTGAGGATTCTGTTTTAGGAAAAAAATGGGGTTTTCTTATTTGTATCTTAACTCGTAAAGTTCGCTACTGTTTGGTATGTAGAAATTGTTATTGTGAAAAACTACGGGTTTTCGGAATAGAACGGCCAATTTTAGAAATGGTGATATTTGCTCTTCTCCTTTGAAGATTATTCTTGCGGAGATAGCACCACCATTTTCTTTAAAATCCGCTGGAGCTATTATGGGTACGCGTTCTTCTTTTGCTTTGTTTTTGACCTTATCGGAGAATATTTTTTTCTCATCCTCTTTAGGCATTGCTTTTCCTCCTTGTGCGACTCAAGTTTTTTACAAATTAGTAATAATGCATTGGTGATATTTAAGTTTATAATTCGCCAGGATTTTGAACAATATTGTTAGGATATTCTTGGAATAGGTTTGTAATAACCTTTTTTATTCGGGAAGTTGTGGATGAGCGTATAATTTTTAATGATACAAATAAAATATTTCTATTTTGTTTATTTAATAACATTTAATTTTAAAATTGAACATGTCTCCTTGCTTACAGGTAGGCGTCGAGACTGCTCTGCCCCAATTGTTTGGGATGTTTCTCTTCTTTTTCGGGTTCTTCCAAGATAATTTTTCCATACACCCCATCAAAGCCGGGACTAATTTTTATCTTCCCCTCGCGGTTTTTGATGATTAAGTCAGCAATCCTCTGATTAACTATCGCCTCAATATTTTCTTTGGGCACATTGAGTAGAATGTTATACTCGTTGCCAAGGGAGTTCACAAGCTTGTAGTACGTCTCCCAGACCTGCTTGGCGTAAAGGTTTTCGATTCCCATGGCTGCAGCGATGAGTTCGGTAAGGGGGATTAGCCTCTTGAAGGGTATGAAGTTTTTTGGCGTGTAGTTTTCGTCTCGGTCAGCCAGTTCTTCCACCCTGTGCAACACTCCGATGGTCATCTTTTTCCTGCATATCGGGCAGATGTTCCCTATTCGTATAGCCTCCTTCGGAGACATGCAAACGTCTGAGCCACTTGTATGTTTGTCTGAGCGGTGACCATCGAAGTGGTATTTTATGGCTAACCCGAGTCTCGGGTTGGTTTCCATACGCCGGGTCAACTTCGATGGTCATGAGAATTTTTTTCCCGTCTTTTGCTTTTATAGCCTCGGTCAGCTCCTTGTAGGTGAGCGTCTCCAAGTTGTAGACGTTTGCCTCCCTTCCGAGGCGCCAGTGCCAGGGGCTGTGGGCGTCACTATTACTCATAAGCACGTATCTGTCCAGTTTGCTCAGCCTCCAGTTCATGGGTGGATCAGAGGATAAGCCCGTTTCCACCGCGTAGATGTGCTTTACTTGGTCTTCGTAACACTCTTCTAGACTGTCAAATCCGTTTTGGCCTAGCGCCCCGAACCAGCTGGTCCATAAGTGCGCGGGGACGATGAATATTCTCTCATCTATGGAGAGGAGATTCTCGACGAGTTCCGCAGGAGTGATGTTTAGTGATGGTCTTCCGTCGGCTTCCAGATTTCCGTATTTGGCCAGAAACTCGTTCATTTTGTCAACCGTTTCGAAGTCGGGAACAAGCAGAACGTGGTGAATCTTTTTTGAAGTGTTCTCATGGGTAAAGACCGTTGAGACCTCGGTTGAGAGGATGAAAAAAATATCATCTGCACCCTCAGCCTTGAAGAACCCCGAGTCATCGATCTCTTTCAGTTTACTCTTAAGTTCGGCTAGCCATTTTGGGTGAGTTAAATCGCCTGTGCCCAGGAGGTTCAGTCCCTTGAATTTGGCGTGACGCGTGAGATTTTCGATGTCCATCTTATTGCTCGTAGCCCTACTATACTTGCTGTGTATGTGTAGATCCGAAAACAGAAGCATTTAGAACCCTCCATCAAGCATTTGATACGATTAATCTAATTTCAGTGTTTTGTCCGCACCCGGATAAATCACCAAGGGGTGAACTGTGAAGTAGACCGCTCGGAAAAGGTTTTCGGGCGGTTAACACTTTGCTAATTTCTAGGCGAGTTCCATAGTTAAAAAGGTTGAGTATTTCCCACTCCTCCGCCGAAACGCGGAGTGAAGGAAAAACTATTTCCGGTTAGGAGAAGCGGTCTCTCCGGGTTCGAAGGACTCCAAAGCTCCAAGCTAACGTAAAAGAAAATCAGGGTAAGTATTGGTGATGTCTAGAGGTTGTTTGGAAGGGGTAATGAAACAGCCCCCCAAGGAAGCACAATGCAATCAGCGTTTTCTTTTCCTGTTTTTCTAATAGCTGTCTCTATGCTTTCTGCGTATTCTAATCCGATTTTTTCTATCACTTCTTTTTCTAAACCGTCGGTGACTACGATGATTCTCCAGTTATTCTTTACTACAGAGAAAAGGTAGAGGACGCAGCTCTCACCAGGAAGTTGTCCTCGATCCAACATCCGGAACAGTGTTTCGGGTCCAGGATTTTCCAGCAGCATTTCCTCAAATATTTCACTGTGTGACAATCCATCCCAGCATGGTGCTACGTGTATAATAACGCCGTTCGGTTTGACAGCTAGTGAGGCGGCGAAGATGGCTTTCATCGATTTTCCGAAGGTTGCGTCCTTTGGGTGAGAGCTGGCTATTACCACATCCGCTTTTCTATCAAGGGGCACACCGTATATGGTTTTAGCGCTTTTGACCGCCTCCTGGTGAGCCTTAACAACATCCCCCGCGCATATGCCAACTATATGCTCGCTTGTGTCTAGGGTCGCGTTTACCAGCATATCCAGGCCGAGTAGCCTAGCTGCTTCTTCGCTGTCCTTGCGTATTAAGTTTTCTTCGATTTTCCCAAATTCCGCTTTGAATCTCTTCACCAGGGCATGGTTTTTGTTTATGGTTCGCCTTCCAGCCACACCGGGTACAACGATTCCGGCGCCGCCCGTGAATCCCAGTAACTCGTGCGGAGTAACGCTGCCAACACCTATTTTCACATCCGCGTCAACAACGTTTTTGTTGATGAACACCTCGACGCCCTGAGAAGTCTCTCCCAAATACGCCAAATTCTCATCGGGATCATGGTTGAGAGCTTTAACCCGTTCCAAGACACCGCTGCCTAGCTTGTTCTCCATCTCTTTTTCGTTGAGAGGTTCATGCAATCCACGCCCGATAATAACTGTGATTTCGCTGTCTGGAATCCCGGCTCGGTTCAATTCATCTAGCAGTGGAGGAATGATGAGGTAAGAGGGGGTGGGGCGGGCTTTGTCATCTGAGATAATTACCGCGCTCCTCTTCCCCTGAGCGATGTCAAACAAGCTTTTGCTTCCTATTGGGTCTCTAACTGCTTCCAGCACCGAATCATACGGGTTGACTCCCCTATTGGTTACCTTTGGTGAAAGAACGCCGAGCAGATTCCAGGTGTTTGGCAAACCGAACTCAATCTCTCTTTCACCATAGGGAATTGTGATACGCTCCAACTGTTTTCACCCCTTGTTCCTGAATCCTGAAAATACTGGAAGAGTGGAGAAAGGAGGCTCTGTCAGGATTCGATTCATAGGTTAACTGGCGACTGGTTTCGGCTGCTAGTAGGCTTTGGCCACGTAAACTATTGATTTCGCCTTCTCGCCACAGATGACGCAGTTGCCCTTGGGTTTTTCCTCTACCCCGAAGCGTTTACCTCTGACTTCGTATCCTCCGGTTTCTTCCTTAATCACTTCCGCGCACTCTTCCCTGTCGCAGAACTCTATCCTTATGAAGCCTCCCTTGTTTTTCGCGATTTCCAGAAATTCTTCCCTGCTCTTTGCCTCCCTGATGTTCTCCCTCAGGTCCTTTTCCCGGCGTGTTCTCAATTCTTTTAGAATATCATTCTTCAGTTGTTCGATTGTTTCTTCGAGTTGGTTTTCCTTCACTTGGAACCTTTCCCTCTTGTCTCTTCTAAAAACAGTTATCACACCGTTCTCAATGTCTCGGGGTCCTATTTCGAGTCTTATGGGCACGCCTAGCAGTTCCCAGTGGTAGAATTTTGCGCCCGGGCGGTCCTCGGAATCGTCGAGTTTAACCCTATAGCCCTTGTCCTTGAGTTTTTGGTGAACCTCCTCACACTTCTCCATTACCAGCTCATTCTTTCCCTTTTTTGGTATAGGAACTATCACGATCTGGAGGGGGGCAACATGGAAGGGCAGCACCAGACCGTAATTGTCTCCGTGCATACTGATGATGGTGGCCGCTATCCGCGAAATACCTATTCCGAAGCAGGTCTGCTGACAGTACTTCTTGGTGCCGTCCTCATCCTCAAACATGATTTCAAAGGCTCTGGAGAAATTCTCACCCAACAGGTGAGTTGTGGCGATCTGCAGGACGTTTTTATCGGGAAAGAGCACGTCAAACGCGTATGAGCGATCCGCCCCCGCAAACCTATCCCACGGGGGCCTCTCCATCAACATGAAGGGAATGCCCAGCTGATTGTGTAGCACGTCTATCGTGATCTCCATATCTTCTCTTACTTGGTTAACCGCGTCCTCTACTGTTCTGTGGACATCGTGAGCCTCTATCCAGTAGAATTCTCTGCCCCGGATGAGCGGCTTGGTTGCCTTGGTTTCGTACCGGTACACGGTGTTGCTCTGGTACAGTTTTAAGGGTAGGTCACGGTAGCTCCTGACCCAGTAGGCGTAAAGGGGATACATCGCGGTTTCGGAGGTCGGCCTCAGCAGCAGCGGTCGTTCCAGTTCGGTGTCGCCAGCCCTCGTTATCCAGAAAACCTCTCCAGAGAAGCCCTTTATGTGTTCGGCCTCTTTCTGAAAGAACTCCAAGGGGATTACCACCGGAAAGTTGCAGACCGAATGTCCATGGGCATCTAAGGCGTCTTCAAACAACCGGTAGGTTTGCCTCAGAATATTCGCCACGTTGGGGCGATAAACCACAAACCCCTTAACGCCGTAGCGGAGATCCACTAGCTCAGCCCTCTGAACGATCTCATTATACCACTCGCTAAAGTTCTTTTCTTTATCGGGTAAAGGGGCCTCGGTGTTCTCAGCCATTCAATCACCAACCAAAACGCAGAGCTGTTTTCCGCTTGGACAGTAAATATACATTCCGTGGGTAGTCAGTCAGCCTATCGATAGGATAGAAAGGGAAGTTGAGCACACTAGATCTTTTGTTTGATTTGTCGTTCTTTGCTGCAGAGTTAAACAGCAGGAATTTAATATGAATTTTTGTTTCTCCATCGCGATTCAAGAGAATTTGTATCATGGAACCTTTTACCAAATTTTTTTTAAGTGTTTTTCTTTTCAAGTAATCACCTACAGGAACAGAGGGTTAGAGTGTGAGTGTAGTATCCATTATTAAGGGTAAGACAGCGCCGGAGACCGTTCGAAGAGCTGTAGACTTGATAGGCGGAATAAAAAAAGTGGTGAAGGAAGGAGACAGGGTTTTCATTAAGCCTAATCTGGTTGTACCCCTCTCCAAGGACTCGGGCGCAACAACCGACCCAGAGGTCATCAGGGAAGTGATTCGACTGGTGAAGGAGGCGGGTGCCAGCCAGATAAGAGTCGGAGACGCTCCTTTCTTCTTTTACGATTCCAGAAAAGCCTTTGAGGCTACGGGAACGCAGAAAGTGGTAGAAGAGGAGGGAGCCGAACCCGTCTACTTGGACGAGGAAGATTACACGGAGGTTGAAGCGCCAAGGGCGAAGCTAATGAACATCGTTAAGCTGCCGAGAGCCCTGCTAGACTGTGACAGGTTCATCACCGTGCCAAAAATGAAAACACACGCCATGTGCAGGGTGAGCCTCGCGATTAAAAACCAGATAGGAATATTATCACCCGAGGAGAAGCAGATTTACCACAGGACAGACATCCACCAAAAGGTTGTTGACGTGACGCTTGCAGCTACACCCGACCTCGCGATAGTCGACGGACTAGTCGCGCTGGAAGGGCAGGGACCCACCTACGGAAACACGGTTGACATGGGTGTGATCATCGCGGGAACGGATATTGTTTCGGTTGACGCCGTGGCATCAAGTGTAATGGGTTTCGAGCCCTCCGAAATACCACACATAAGACTCGCCGCGCTGCAGGGACTAGGGGAGATAGACCTAAACAGAATCGAACTTAGAGGAGCAGACATCAGCGAAGTTCGGAGAAGGTTCCAAAGACCCTCGGCAGACGTTATGGGTATCTATCCGAACGTAGAGGTTTACGTCGGGTGCGCATGTTATGAAGGGTGTTTGGCTTGGACAAGAGTAGAGCTAGATAGACTTAGAAAACACAAACTCGTGGAAAAAGTGGGGAAAGTTAACCTCATCATAGGACGAGACGCGAAGGCACCGAAAGAACTGGAGGGCAGGGTGTACGTCATAGGAGACTGCGCGAAGGACTACAGAGATAAGGGTGACTTTGTCCCAGGCTGCCCCGCCTTTAGAATCTTGGGTAAGATACAACCCGTTGAATAGCCCCCGCAGGTGCGGGAGCAACCAAGGATTCACAAAAAGAGGGGATATAGTTTGCGTCCCAATCGAGGATTACGCGCAAGAAACTAAACGAAATTGCTCAGGGCTTCAATACCTTTCTGGCCGGCTTTTGCCCCCAATTTTTCGGCTTCGGTGGTTAAACTCCTCACCTCAGCGTTTAGCACATCCTCAAACGTTCTTACCCCAGTGACTACCGCAGCGGCCATTCCGAGTTTCTCAGCGGCATCCACGTTTAGAAATCCACAGGACAGCACTCCTTTCTC
>JAUQYY010000346.1 GCA_030587505.1 Candidatus Sigynarchaeota archaeon | reverse complement strand
TTAGCGTGATTTCGTTCTACGCTGCTCTGGGTGTCCTGCTGGTCTTCGTTACTCGGGGTTTGCTCCGGATGAGGAGCTGGGCGCGGAGAGCCACCATGTTGTACGCCGCACTCTACCCCGTCTTCATACTCGTACATTTTCTGACCGTCTGGTTCTTCGGCGACTGCCTCTTCAACATAAATCTATTCTCTCTACTATACCGCTTTATCGCTTTTGACTACCCTCTACGCAGCACATACGGGGACGCTGTTATTTTAATGCTCACAGCATCCGCATCTCTCGTAGTCGTCCCAATTTATCTAAGCAGTGGCGTGAAGCACGAGTTCAGGTAGAAAGAAAAAAAGATTATCCCACTAACGACTTGAAGATGTTCGGTTTACTCGGTAGGAGTTAACAGGAGGAAGAGTGGAAAAGTTTTGCTCTGTTGCGTGAGCTTTTTTGAGGAATGCTCAGCGTGATTTGGGTTTGTGGCTATACTTTGAATGCAGAGGGGCATAGTTTGTTGACTACGCAGTCTCCGCACTTCGGTTTTCTTGCCGTGCACACCCTCCTACCGTGGGTAATTAAGAGGTTGGTCATCTCAAACCAGTCTTCCTTGGGGAACAGGTTCATCAGGTCCCTTTCGATCTTGTCTCTGTTTTTCTCACTTGTGAATCCCATTCGCTGGGCGAGTCTCATAACGTGGGTGTCAACAGCGATTCCCTCGTTTATGCCGTAAGCGTTTGACAACACTATGTTAGCGGTTTTTCTCGCAACGCCTGGAAGCTTCACCAGCTCCTCAAGACTTTTGGGAACCTGCGAGTTGTACCGCTCAACCAGCACTTTTGCCATTTTCTTTATCGCCTTGGCCTTGTTCTTGTAGAACCCGGTGGGTCTGATCTCCTGCTCCAACTCCTCAAGGTCCGCGTTGGCGTAGTCCTCCGCAGTTCTGTACTTTTTGAAGAGATGCTCAGTCACCTGGTTCACCCTCTCATCGGTGCACTGAGCCGCGAGCATGGTCGCAACGAGCAGGTCCAACGGGGTCTCAAACCTGAGAACCGTGCCTCCCACATTCCCATACTCCTTCCTCAGGAGCTCCAGTATCTTTAAGGCCTTCTCCCTATCCATTTCTCATCACACCTAGTCTGATCAAACCTTAAACACAATCCAACCCTTTAATAGTTCTGTAAAACTCCGCGTCGAGACGAATTTCACCCACCATGGCCTAATCCTCTTCTGCGAGGCACACCCTCTTGAAAACAACTTTCCCTCCCTCGTTTGCGACATATGTTAAGCAATCACCCTCCCGTGAAATGATGAGCACCTCTCCAGGAGCGAGCTTCTCGTAGATCGACTCCACCTCCCTTTTTTCTGATTAACCATCACTCTTTTCACCTCTAGGTTCCATGAGAAATTACCTATCCTGTTTTGTCGCACCTGAAGAACAGCCATCCGTTTTCAACCTTTTTGAACCTTATCAGGCAGTAGCGCCCGTTCAGGCGTTTACCCTTCAGGTGGACGATTATCTCCTTGTCTTCTTGCCACTTCTCCTCCTCATAGGTGCCCCTGTCCCATATCTCCACTTTTCCCGCGCCGTACTGCCCCTCGGGAATCTCGCCTTCAAAATCCGCGTAGTCAATGGGGTGATCCTCAGTCGCTACAATAAGCCTTCTGACCCCCTTCTTTGTTGGAGGCTCCTTCGGAACCGCCCAGCTCTTAAGAACACCCTCCTTCTCCAGCCTCAGGTCCCAGTGAAGGTGACTTGCATAGTGCTTCTGCACAACGTAAATTTTCCCGCCGCCCTCCTTCACTTCACCCACGGATTCACTTGTCATGCTAAAGTCCCTCTTCTTCTTATACTCCTCAATACTCATAATTCAAATTTTGAAAAATCCCCCTAATAAAACTTGCCAAAAATTGTTACAAGTCTCAGGTTCAGCTTTCCTAGGCTAAGTAAATAGTTAGAAAACGCCGCATAACTCAAGGCGACCAACATGCGATAAATGAATATGTCTCCCAAAAACACCATAACCTTTTATTCTAAGAGGAAATATATTCACACGAACTGTTGTTAGGAAGCGTGGTTTGATGCGGAAACTCGTTTTCACAGTGGTTGTAGAAAGGGACGAGGACTGATGCCTCATAGCCTCAGTTCCAGAACTACCGGGCTGCCACACCCCAGCATGGACCCCAGACGAATTAATGTTGAGAGTCAAAGAAGCAATCGAACTCTACCTCGAGGAAGAAACTGAAATAGCTGAAGAAGTTGAAAGAGAGAGCTTGTAGGAATACAATTCGTCACGGTAAGCGAAAAATGAGCCTCAGACCTCTCCCTGCAGAAAAAGTAATCTGCATCCTTAAAAAATTAGGATTCGAAATTGCGTGGCAGAAAGGAAGCCACGCCATCCTTAAACATCAAGGCGGAAGAATCACAGTCATCCTAATCCACAAGGGCGAAAAATAGGCAAAGGGCTTCCGCTTAAAATAATTAAGGACGTTGGCTTAGAAAAAGAGGAATTCTTAAAACTCCTCAAATAACCGCTTTGAGTTAAATCCCCTGACTAGTCCGAAACCCATAAAAAAGAAGGAGGAGAAGACCCCCCAGCCCCCCGCAACACGTTGCACTCTTGTACCATTATTCACTTCTCCCTTACTTTTTGCGTCATGTAGACTAGTGGTGGTATCGCCAGTATGAATAGCCATACCGCTGGTCTGAAGTCGTACGTCCATGTCCAGTAGCCGAGCGATTCTCCGATTATCCAGTCTTGGAACGATTCGCTGATCGTGACCACGAAATCTAACCAGTACACTGAGTACTCGAACCAGTGCAGACCGTACCCCAAGAAGTTTGCTACCATGATTACGAGGTATATTCCTCCGAATATGGCGGAGAGTATCAGTCCACCCAGGAGGAAGGACATTCCATCAAACTTTTCCTCACTGTTCGAAGCCCAGAGCAGTCCCTTAACGCTCTTGGCGTAAACGACTCCTATGACTAGGAGAACAGCCCCCGAAAAGAACCAAACCGCGTTCACCCGCTGGAACA
This sequence comes from Candidatus Sigynarchaeota archaeon, assembly GCA_030587505.1. Taxonomy (GTDB): domain Archaea; phylum Asgardarchaeota; class Lokiarchaeia; order Sigyniarchaeales; family Sigyniarchaeaceae; genus Sigyniarchaeum; species Sigyniarchaeum tengchongense. Next base: position 125 of record JAUQYY010000346.1, on the reverse strand, counting down.
GGAGAGAAAAGCTCAGCTCAAGGTTCAGTCCGCCGGTTGTCAAAACGGGTGCCAGCAGCGGGGAGAAGAAAACCGTAGCAGCTAGTCCCGGGTTTACACCCCCAAGGCATAGGAGCGCGCTGAGC
>JAUQYY010000343.1 GCA_030587505.1 Candidatus Sigynarchaeota archaeon | reverse complement strand
AACTTTTCAGCGTTTACCTCGACAACGCTGTGGAGTTATGCCTAAAAAGCGGTCTTGATTTCAGCAGACTGGAAAACATCTTCTCAAAAGCCATGAGCGAAGGGCTGATAAAACTATCCGAGTCCTCAAGGGTTGTAATGCCCAGCGTCCTAGTGTTCGGCTCGGTGGCGATGGACACGTTCTCCATGGTGGAGGAGAGAGGGGAACCCGGAGGCTCTCGCCTACTGTACGAGCTGTACGAGTTCCCGGGAGGCTCTGGGGGAAACGTCGCCGTCGCGCTGTCAAGACTGGGTGTGAAAACGAGTTTCGTAGGGAAGCTGGGCGGAGACGCGGCGGGGTGGCGGCTGCTGAGCGAATTCATAAAAGACGGAGTCGACGTTTCGAGCGTCATAATCGACAAAACCAAGAGAACCTCTAGAAGCTTCATCGTTGCGGGTGAGGCTCAAAGAAAGAGAACCTACATCTTCGCAACGAAAGACACCGCCCTGTCCCTAACTCACCCGGACGAAATCAACTGGAATCTGATGAAGGACGCAGAGATCTTCTACATAGGAGAAACCTTCCTCGAAATCAGTGAACTCATCGCAGGCTACGGCAGCAACCTCGGGAAAACAATCGTCTACCGCCCCACAATCCACTACCTAGTACAAGGTCTTGAAAAGCTTGAAGGAATACTTAGAAAGACAAACATCCTGATCATAAACGAGACTGGTTGGAGAATCCTAAAAGAGAAGGGTGTCAAAAGCAGGAGAGAAATCCTAGAGAAAGGCCCAGACATTCTCATAATCACGCGGGGGAAAAAGGGATGCGACACGTACACAACCGATTTCAGCTTTCACGTAGACGCCTACAGGGTTGAAACCGTGGATGAGATCGGAGCCGGCGACGCATTCGCAGCGGGGCTAATCGCCGCCCTCCTCCAAGAGCAGAGGTTTAAGGAGCTAAAGGACTGCATAATCTTCGCCTCAGCCTCCGCCGCTCTGGCAACTCGAAAGCTCGGGGCGAGGTCCTCGCTACCCAGCTTCAACGAGGTAATGGACCTCATAGAGAGGGAACCCAAAGATGTCCGGGAAATTGAGCTTTAAACAATGGAAGCCTTGGTACCACAGAATCTTGAGGGATTTCGGATACAGCGAAGACGCTGATATGAAAGCCGCAGAACTCTTGGAAAAAATGCTCAGGCATCAGGACCCCGAAAAACAGTTAGAGCTTCTCCGAGAAAGAATACAGGACAGATGCGTACTGGTCTACGGCTGCGGCCCCTCCCTGGAAAGAAACATTTCGGAGATCAAAAGAGTAGGCCTAAACATGGTCTGCACCCAGATAGCCGCTGACGGCGCAACATCAGCCCTGCTCCGAGAGGGACTGGTGCCAGAGATAATCGTTTCGGACCTCGACGGGAACATAGAGGACATAACAGAGGCTAACAGTAGGGGCGCGATCCTAGTTATTCACGCTCACGGCGACAACATTCCCTCCATCGAAAGGTACGTGAAGCAAATGCCCGGCGTCGTCGTGGGAACAACGCAGACACGGCCCTTAACCCATGTGTTCAACTTTCTGGGGTTCACCGACGGAGACCGCGCCGTCTTTCTGGCGGAGGCGATGGGGGCGCACACAATCCTCCTGGCTGGTTTCGACTTCGGAGAGCACGTCGGAAGATACTCGAAACCTGCGTACGAAACAGACGTAGAAATTACACCCGTAAAAAGAAAGAAGCTAGAGTACGCTATGAAACTGATAGCTTGGCTGGCGTCCCAGACAAAAACAACGATAGTTAACATAACCGGAGCTGGAGAAACAGTGCCTGGGATAAAAAATTTAAAATGGGTAAAATAGTGGTGTGATGGCCTCAGCCTTTTGAAATTAGATCTTGTATCCCTTTGGGATAATAATGTTGACGTTAATGTTTGTGGGATACCTCACGATGTCTTGCAGAAGGTCTATAAGCTTCTCTGAAACCTCAATCTTACCCCTGACGCCTACAATCCTTATGCCAATCATGTAGTTCTCCATGAGCAGCATGAACCCCCCCTTCTCGTCACTGAGTAATATAATCAGGAAGGTGTCAGTGTATCTCCCCTTTCCCTCGGGCCCAACCACACGCATCTCTTCCTCGATAACCTCCCCCCTCTTGGCCAGTTCACGCAGGAACTCAGGTCGTAGAACCTCTCTACCCGTTACTCTGCGGGTGTCCAGAAATTCGTAAGGAGTGTCTCCCAAGGGGTCAATCCGCACCTTCCAGAAACCCATCACACCTCACCAACCGAGAAAAAGAGGAAACACCCTTATAATTTAGGAGTTAAACACACTAATAAAACTTGGTATCAAAAGCGGACCGCAAACCAAACCCGTGTAGAAGCTATGAGAAGCAAATCAGTCCCGCAATCGAACAAAAAATATTTATCCTTCCACTTTATCGGCAACATGGAAAGTAACCGCTAGAAGGAAGGATAATATAGATGCGAGAAGCAAAAATAGTAGCGGTGTCAGGAAAGGGCGGAGTAGGAAAAACAAGCTTCCTCGCCCTAGCCCTAAAAGCGCTACTAAAATCCAACAACACCGACATTCTAGTCATAGACGGCGACCCCGACTCGAACATACCCGAAATCCTGGGAGTCAACGTGGAAAAAACAGTTGGAACAGTTGTAAACGATTTCAAAGAAAAAATGAGCACAATGCCCCCAGGCCTCAACAAGGCGGACTACCTTGAGTCACTGATTTTCAGCGTCCTATACGAGGAAGACGACTTCGACCTACTGGTCATGGGGGCAACCGAACGGGAAGGATGCTACTGCAGCGTCAACAACCTGCTAACCAGAATAATGGACACCCTAACCCGAAACTACACCCTAACACTCCTAGACCTCCCAGCAGGCCTAGAACACGTCAGCAGAAGAACGAGCAAAAACGTGAACTACATGTTCCTAATCTCAGACGCCTCAAGAATGGGAATCCAAACCGCAGCCCGCATAAGAGACCTAGCCAAAGCCCTCAAATCAAACTTCGAACACATATACCTAGTCGGCAACAGGATAACACCCGACATAGAACCCACGGTAAAAGAGCAGGCACAAAAATACAACCTCGAATACATCGGAACCATCCCACCAGACGAGCAAATAGCACAGTATAACCTAGAGGGAAAATCCCTACTTCAACTACCAGACAACAACCCAGCATACAAAGAAGTAGAAAAAATCATCAAAACCAAACTAGTGATATAACCCAAAAAAGCCTAAAAAAGAGAAACCACCAAACAAAACAAACAACACGCGGAGGGCACATAGCAAACACTCTTAGGAATTTTTTTCACTCTTCTTGAAACAGTCCCCCAGAGAATCAGAGACCCTGAACCCAGCAAAACGCATACTGGCCCAAAAACGCAAAAGAAAAGAACTGTGTTTTAAGAAGAACAAAAAGACGTTAACCCTGGCGGTTTGCGGGAACTCAGGACTCTTTGATGTCTATTCGGTAAGTAGGCGGAAGTATGATTTTAATCTCCTTATGGTTCTCCACATTCACAATCTCCTGAAGATGCTCAAGTATCCTCTGCGCTCTCCTAACACCGTCAATAACGCCAACCATCCGAATACCAAGATTCAACCAGTGCTCAAACAGCATAGTAACCTCCCCCCACTCGTCCTTCAAGCGTATCACCAGAAAAGTGTCAGTGTACCGAGGTTTACCCTCGGGATCCACAACCCTTATTCTCTCCCGAACTATTTCACCGTCCCTAGCGAGAAACCGAAGAAAAATCGGCCTCAACACATCTTTCCCAGTCTCACGGCGAGTGTCACTAAAAACAAGGTTTTCCTGTGAACCGAGCTGAACCTTCCAGTTTCCCAACCGCATAACCTCAAAAACCGCTTATTCTTTAATTAAAATAAACCATCCCTCACTTCTAATCTCTTTTATTTATGCTGCACTACTACACAATAACAATGTTATAATTCAACCATCAAAACAACCAGTCAAAACCAAACCACAAACACCAACCAAACCCTCAAAAGGGGAAAAAGAAA
>JAUQYY010000332.1 GCA_030587505.1 Candidatus Sigynarchaeota archaeon | reverse complement strand
CTTGAAAAACTCTGCAGGCGTTATGTAACCCGTTGAAAAAGGAAGAAAGACGGATAAAAACCGTTGAAAGTGTGAAGACATTGACTCCGAAACCGAGAAAGGTAAGATTGTGTGAAGAACTCGGGGGAACAATCATAGAAATCGAAGCCCCCCTCAAATCGTACGTGGACCCCGCTGAAATCAGAAAGGAGCTAGGGCTTCCAGACTACATCAACCTAGAGTACCTCCCGATGAAACGCGCCATTGTGACACTGTGGGCTGCTAAGCACGCGGGTGAACTCCACCTACAGTACCCGAACATAATTAAAGGGTGTATAGGTAAGTCTAGAATCAGCAAGAACTCGCTGAACGTGCTGCTCTTTGGCGGTGGAGCCTTCAAGCTTCACTGCCCCAGCGCCAACGCTGAGGGAAGCGCCTTCAACCGTGTCATGAACGATGTGGACTTGATCTGCCCGAAGAAGCAGGGTGCAACGGTGAAGAACCTCCTCCTGTGCCTGGGTGAGATGTACGGAAGCATGTACACACACTTCATGCTCCTCTCGGACAAGGTTTTCAGTGCGATGCGTAGGGGTGAGAGGTGGCGGGTTAGAACCATTGACTCCATAAACAGTGACGGGACGCCGGTCGCGGGTTACATGGACATTCTGACCGAAGAGGTGAACATGCGCCACAAGATTAACGTGAGAAAGGAGCTCTCCCAGCCCCCCGAGAACAACCTCTACACCATCGGCCTCGAGAACATGATTCTGACCAAGTGCCAGTTCATTGAAGAGCACCCGAGGGAAGCGAAAGAGCAACTGAGAGAGGAGGGACTAGAACACCGGATACTCACCTGCAACAGCCACTACGCCCCCGACAAGGTTGTCATAGGCATGGAGGACAAGGACATCAAGGATACATGCGCCGCCTTCCTTGACCATCCCTTCGGAGAAGGAAAGGAGGAGATAGACGCACAGAGAATAGCGAACCTCCTCAAGAAGGACAAGAAGTTCAGAAAGACCGTCAGACTCAACCTGGAGATGATCATCAACAACGAAGAGGTCCTGCGGAAATACGGCGCCAAGAAGAAGGAGATCAACACTATCTTCTCAAGAATAGAGGAACTCCTAACCATCATTCCAGAGTCTCCCGAAAAGTGGAGTAAGCCTTGGTGGAACACCGAAGTATCCAGTGTGGAAATGAAGAAGTAGGGCTTCAAAGAAAATTGACGCGGAGCCCCAACCAAATGTTTTGTTTTTATGTTACTCCCTCTTTGATGTAAACCTTACACAGGTTGGATCCGAAATCCCTCTCTTCCTTCTTGTTTGATTCTTGTTACCCTAGGAACCCTCTTATGGCTCCTGCTTCTAGGATTTTTTCCTCCATTTTTGCTGGTTCGTTCTTTTTGAACAGTTTTACGATTTGGGTTGTCAGTTCCTTGTGGCTTTGGTTGGTTTCGTACTCGAATTTTTGGGCTGTTTCTCTTAGTTTTTCCGCTAGGCTTGGTGGGAGTAGTTTGAGGTTGTCTTGGTTCAGGTATTGGAGGGCTTGGGAGACGTGCTCTTCGAAGCTTGTGTAAACCTCTGTAATCGTTTCTAACTGTTTCTGGCTGAGTGTTGAGAGGCCGAAGACTTCCGGGGGGATTCCGAGTGAGTAGAGCGCTGCGCAGAAGGTTATGGCTCTCGGCAGGACGGCTTTTCCCACACCGCGGGAGTATCCGAAGAGTCCTATGTGGAGTTTCCTCTTTCTTCTTTGTGGAATGTAGGGGGCTATGCTGTTTATGAGGGGAGCCACGTCCACTATCTCCTGCTCATACTCTCTGGATACTGTTTCGAGTATTTTTTGGCATGTTTCAACGTCGGGGTCTTGGGGTTTCCCTCTCTTTCTGCTCTTTATTCTTCTGATTGACTCCATGACCTGCTGTTCGGGGTAATCGTATTTGAAGGCCGACTGGATAGTGAATGTCTGTACACTCGGGTACTCCTCCATGACGCTGGCTTCGGAGGACGGGGTCATTCCTCCCCTGAAGGGTGGGGATCCGACTCCGAGTATCGGGTAGATGTCCACCGACAATTCCTCTTGCAGTTGTTCTAGTTTGTGGAGGGCTATCTTGTTCATTAGGACCGCTGAGACGAGGCTGTAGTTTAGTGCGGGGTCGCTTCTAGCGAGGAAAACCCTCTGATAGTCAACCCTCTTGTCCTTTAGGTACTCTCTGACTATTTGGTCCGCGTTGAGCATGCTTGTCATGTCTTCGATCAGGGGGATAACGTTTATCTCGTGGGGTTTGAATTCCCCTATCCAGTCTCTTATCGGGATGTCGTCCTTGAAGCAGGGCTTGTTCTGCTTTCCCACAACGTACTCCCTGTAGTAATAGTAGACTCTGTTCAGTTGCCTGGCTGACTGGGTCATGGGTAGGATGACCTCAAATATCGGTGTTGCGTCCTCCCCGTAGAAGATTCTCGCGGCGTCGAATGACCTTGGTATGCTCTCAAGGGCTTCCACCAGCACCTTCGCTTCCGCCTTTTCGACTGAGGGGTTGGGTACACGCAGTGTTAGAAAAATGTCTTCCCCCAGCCGGTTTTCCATGAAAAAGTAATCATAGTTCGACAGGAGCTTGACCACCACGAAGTTATCAACCTCCTTGCCCTCCATGTCCCACATTTGCTCATCGCAGCCCAGGTGCGAGAAAACATAGTAGGCTTCCTTTATCTCGTCCTCTCCTCCAATAATGTTCTGACCCGCGAAGAAGGGGGTTCTAACATTGTCTGGGTGCTGCGAGCTCATACACCTGGGAACTCTAACCCTCAAACACATCAACCCCGGAACTCTGCGCTCAATCGAGACAAGCTTTTAACAGTTACCTTCATTAACATCCACACCAGCACATATAACGTTTTACAGCGGGAAAATGTTTCCTGGGAGGATTCCCAATTGTGGAAGAGCAAAAGTGAAGTTCGGAAGTACGTGTGGGACCTCATGGTTAGAGAGAGGGTAGCCGCGTTTCCCTACCCGCCGCACGGCAGGATACCGAATTTTGTTGGAGCAGAAGCCGCCGCAAAGCAGATTAGGAAACTCGACGAGTACGGGAGGGCTGAGTGCGTCTTCTCCCCTCCGGACGGGGTTCTGATACCCTTCAGACGCATGGTTCTAAAGGACGGGAAGATCCTGGCTTACTCCACTCCCCACATGAAACGCTTTAAGATGATGAAGCCGGGAGCCCCTATCCGGGCCGCAATTAGGGATCTTGTCAGGAGCGGTGAACCCCTAACCCGAAGCGTGGACATTGCTGTTGTCGGAAGCGTCGCGGTTGATATGAGGGGCAACAGAATAGGCAAGGGCTCGGGGTACGGCGATAGGGAACTGGCCTACTTGAAAAAGAGGAACCCAGAACTCTTGTCCGGAACCCTTGTTCACTCCAAGCAGGTTTTCGAAGACCTCTCACACCTAGCGGAGAACCACGACATTCCCGTAGACTTCATACTAACCGAAAAGGAACTCATAGTAGTTTCTTCGTAAAACATGCGGGGAGGGTGCTGAAGGGGGTTCCTTTGGGTGCTGTTTTCGAGTTTCTGGTGGACGATGGATTCTTTCAGGTTGGGTTATGTGTTTTTTGAGCAAAACTTAAATATCGATATGCATTGATAAACATATCGATATTGTGGTGATAAAAATTGAACCGAACGGAAATAGTTCTCGCAGCCATAGGATTAATCTCAGTCGTAGCACTGGCTGGAGTAAGCATCGGATACAGCAACCTCTTAGCCACGCAGCAACAAAACACGAATCTGCTCCTCTACTACTACTTCAACATCCCACCAACACCCTACGGAATAACCTTCTACGTCACGAACAACACCGACCCCAAAAACCAGGTGCTAGTAACTAAAAGATAACCATAAATGAGTTCCTATGTCTCAAAAACAGCACATTCAGCTGGATGCGGGACTCTACAATGAAATACGAAGTTGGCCCCTCACTTTACACCGTCCTACTAACCTATTTCGGTTTGGACATAACAAACATAACAACACTCCAAATAACAGTTATCGGTCCAGAAGCCACACTGGTTTATAATTCATCCGTCTGGGAGGAGAAAGAAATCAACGAGAGCTACCCTCTTCTCGACTACGCTGAAGGAGGCGGTGGCGGAGCCCAACTCTACCTTGGAACAATGAAACTGTGCGCACCTCCAGACGCTACCTCGAAGATAACACCCGTTTCCCCTCCCACCGGGTGGATTCCGAGGAGTAACTGGGTTAAAGGAGTGCAAGCAATCCAAGTTGTCTTCAGCTGATCAGCGCATCCCACTACAGAAAAAAATGGTTGCAAAAGGAAGGATAATTAATCCAACAGACACGTTTTAATCACTCTCTCCTTTTTTAAGTTTAAAGAGGTGGTTCGTTTTTGATTTTTGTGGGTATCGATGACACAGATATGCCCGGCGAGAGTGGCACTGGAAGGCTCGCTAGGAAGATCGCCCACAGGCTTTCTGAGCACTTTAGTGTTCTTGGCGTAACCCGACACCAACTCCTACGAGACCCTCGAATTCCGTGTACACGCAAGAACAGTTCCAAAGCTATCCACATCACAGGTGAAGCTGAGCTTGACAGGATTTTCGAAACCGCGTATAATGTCGTTGTTGAGGATTCTGTCGAGGGCAGTGACCCCGGCATAGCTGTATCAAACAAAAAAAGCGATGAGTTAGTGGAGTTCGCCAGAAAGACACAGAAGAGTATAGTGACGATGGAGGAAGCATTTAGGGTAGCCTCAAAAAACGGTGTTCGTCTCGAGGGTGTGGCGGGAACAC
>JAUQYY010000322.1 GCA_030587505.1 Candidatus Sigynarchaeota archaeon | reverse complement strand
TTGTTCCTCCTTAGCGATTCTAACCACGGGGTTACGGATGCTTCTCCTCTCTATCACGGTTATGTTTCGGGTTTTTTCCAACAGTTTCGGGATGAGTGGAGCCAGGTAGCCGACCATCAGAATCTTTTCCCCCGGTTCGACTAAGTCCATGATGTCGATGTTTCTGAAGGGGTACTTTTCCGGCTTGTTTCTGAAGGCGATCTGTGAAACCGCGTTTATCGTGGCGACACCCAGAGCGGCCGCTATCAGGTTTCTGGAGGTGGCTAGGTTCAACAACTCTATAGCGTCCGAACCTTGCAGCTCTCCAGCCTCTTCGAAAACCTGACACTCGGGGGAATCTTCTCTGAGAACGTGTGCCACGCCTCCTTCTCCGGTTGAGAGCATAACTCCGGCGTACTCGAGCCCTATTCTCACATCGCTGACCTTAACCCCCTCAAGGTTCCCGGCTAACTCTTTTTTCAGATACTTGATTAAGCTTTCGACGGCGTCCATAATAAAAACCACTCGGCGGAATTGTGTACCCTTTTGCTATTGAACTGTTCCAGAAGTTAAATAAACAAGTTTTGGTGATGTGAGCTGTTTCTGGAACCAAAAAATGCTTAGGGTCACAGGGAGCGGAAAGAAGGGTGGGTTTTAGCCTAGTGCTCCTCTGATTTTTCCCGCGTATAGGATTAGTTTCTGGGCGATTTCGACCATTTTTTCTCCTTGGATTATGTCTGTGAGTCCTTCCTTTTTTATGTCTCCTTTCGTGAGGGTGCGTGCGGAGAGGTACTCCGAGATCATCTTCGTGACTATTTCGTGGGAGGTGTTTGGGCTTATGTCTATGTCAAGGAATTCCTTGATGTATTTTATGTCCTCCGTTACCTGGTCGTAGACCTTTTTCGAGAGCACTTTTTGGATGGCTTCCAGGCTAATGAAGCGTGAGGCGAAGTTTAGGGCCTCTCTGAGGGAGGGGTAGTAAACATCCAGGAGTCTTTCCAGGGCTTCGCTCTTCCACTCGTTGACCGCGTTTAACCCTCTTCCGGTTCCGATGAATTCTGGGGGTAAACCTATGCTGTACATGGTGGCTGTGAAGGGAATCGCTCCCAGCTGGGACTCCAATTTTAGGTTCTCCAACTTGAGCAACTGTTTGGACACCTTGCTGTCTGTGCACTTTTTTGCAAGGCTTTTGATTACCGTCTGGTCGGAGGGGCGCTCCGCGTTCTGGAGGGGTACTGTTCTTTCGCGTCTGAGTGGGACGAGTTCGAATATTCTGGGGTTGAGTAGTATCTGGTGGAGGGTTTCGAAGTATTTTGCCGTAAAGAGTCCGATTATGTTTATGATTTCGTTTTTCTCTCTCTTCGAGTACGGTTTCGCCTTTTGGGATTGTAGCTTGTCTCTGAGAAGGAGAATCATCTTTTGGGTTTCCTTCCGGTCGACATCGTACCTTAGGCTTGAGGGGATCGTGAGTGTTCTAATGCCAGAATACTCGGTTAGAACGTTGTCCAGATTTCTCGGATTGACGAACCCCCTGAAGGGTAGGTAGCCAGCGTTCAGGATGGGGAAAATGGGGGTATTGAGTTTTCCGCTGATGATTGCGAGGTCTGAGATGGCGATTTTACTGGCAAGCGTCGAGGGTACGAGGCCGCTCTGTAGAGCAGAGTCCGACCTTCCGAGAAATATTCTAAGATAGCTTAACGGACTCAGCATGGATGGATAAGCCTTGAAATATTCTCCGATTGTGTTTGAAATGTTTAGTAATGATTGTAGGTCTTTCACGTAGGGAATAATTTGAAGATCCTTCAGCTTAGCGGTGGGGTCTATTGTTTCGAGAATATAGTTTTTGAGGATGTTGAAGTTCATTTCAATGCGAGTCAGGTCTCTCGGTGACTCTGTTAGGGGATGGATCACCTCGTAGATTGCCCCACCGTTTGTTTCGTTTCTGAGCCGGTAGTTCACCTCTATGATTTTTTGGAATATGGCCATTCTTCTGAAACCAAACTCGTAACTGCCCGCCGGTACGCTTGGCGTGAGGTTGACGTTAAAACTCGGGATCAATCCCTTCTCCATAATTCTTCGAACTATCTCTTCTATGTGGTGAAAGGGGGTGAGCTTCTCTGCGAAGTCAACCACCAGCTCCTCCGCTCCGAAGCCTCCCTCCTCCCTCGGAGAAAGGCAGTCCACTGCTTCCTCTATCTCCTCCTCTGAGCCAATGTAAGTCGAGGCGGAATCAGAATCCTGAGTTGCCATCGTTGCCGGAACACGCATTGCCAAACACCTTTCAACCTCTCAGATCCCAGTATTTTTCTCTGAGTTTCCTTAATAATTATTACCGCTTATAAACAAAAAAGGTTAACGTTAAGGAAATAGTTAAAATAATCTAACGTGCCTGATTCTAATTTGTGAAAACGCTCACCGAGGAGCAGAAGTATCCTAACGCGTAATCTGCCCGAATTTGCTGGAACCTTTAATAGGTTGAGCGGTTGGTGTTATCTTATGCAAGACATCCATGTAAGGGAGTATAGGGTTGAGGATGGAGATGAGGTTGAAGAGCTTTTCCGACGCCACACCGGTAAGCGCTTACGTAAGGCCACATCTCTCTTCTATAAGAGGGCGCTTGACGGAAAACCTCCTGATGACGTGGTGGCTGTCGTGGCGGTTGTGAATGGTCGGGTGGTCGGTTTTAGCGGGGTTCGACTGGTGGGCGAGACCGAAACCGCATACCCCGTTACAATAGTCCACGAGGCTTTCAGAAACAGGGGAATAGGCAAAATGCTCATGAGGAAAAAGTTGGAAAAGGCTCGCGAGAGGGGGCTCAGGGAGTACACCTCAATTGTCGGTGAGGAGAACGTGGCGTCTCGCAGAATGCTTGAGGGTCTGGGTGACTTTGTGATCTCCGAGAGGGGTGAGCACGACAAGGACAAGAGGTGGGTGAAGTACAAGAAAAAACTCGAGTGAGACAAGGTTTAAGACGTGTGGAGTTGGTTTCGGAGGAATGATTTAAAAGTCTGGCTAGTCTAACGTTCTTGAAGGTACGGTACAACTCAAATCCAACTATTCAGGATGGTTAGACAGTTGGGTGAGAAAATCGTAGCCGCCGACCTTCTGAGCGAAGGGAAAGACCTTATCCATAAGGGCGAGTATAAACAGGCGGAAAAACGGTTTCAAGAAGCTTTAGACCTGTTCAGGAAGGATAACAATCTTCGGGGTATCGCCGAGTCGGAAACCTACCTCGGGATAGCCCTACAGTATCAAAACAAGCTTAACAAGGCGAAGGAGCATTTTGAGAGAGCCCTTAAACTACACGAGCAGTTGGATTACAAGCCTGGGATTTCGAGAAACTACACAAACCTCGGAAGCCTGGCTCTCATACTTTCCAAGGATTTCCAAAAGTCCCTCGAACTTCACGAAAAGGCGCTAAACATAGCCCGTGAGGCAAAGGACCTCCGGGGAGAATCGAGAGCCCTCACAAACATCGGGTACCTCAGGTTCAGGCAGCGGAAACTGGAGGAAGCCCTGAGCACCCTTAAGGAGGCCGTAGAGGTGGCTGACAGGGCTGGCTACGAGGACAGCAAGGTTGCGGCTTTGTCCAATATGGGGATGATACTATTCACCATGAAACGGTACGAGGAGGCTCTAGAGAAACATAAGGAAGTGGCGAAGGTATTCGAGAAGTGGGGAAACAAGAGGAGACAGGCGGTTGAACACAGGCAGATGGGACTAATACTGGAGAAACTGGGACGATACGAAGACGCGTGTGAACAGTATGAGATTGCGGAAAAACTCTACGGGGAGGCGGGTCTAAAGAGAGAGAAAAAGATAATGAGGTCTATGTTCGAGGCCGCCAAGAAACGCATAAGAAAGTGTCCGTCGTGTGGAACACTCATCATGGTACCAGAATTGGAGTACTGTCCGATCTGCAACAGTGATTTAAAACCGACCGCTAAAACCTGAAGTCAAACCGTCCCATGGTCGAAAGGTAAAAACTTAGTGTACGATCTTCACATCTTTCTTGGCGACCTGTACAGGTTTTCTCTTTGAAGCGAGTCTAAACCGGTTCGTGACGTGTTACCTTTCAGAATGGTTGATGGTGGTGAATGTTTCGATGGTTGGTGAGAGATCGCCGCTTATTGCGGTGGATGCAATAATAGTGAAGGATGATTGCGTTGTGCTGATACAGCGGAAGAATCCTCCCTTCAAGGATCACTACGCTCTTCCCGGAGGTTTTGTGGAAGTGGGAGAGTTTGTCGAGGAGGCGTTGGTGCGAGAGGTGAAGGAGGAAACAGGACTGGATGTTCAGGTTGAGCGCTTCTCGGGGATTTACGATGATCCGAAGCGTGATCCCCGCGGCTACATTATAAGTTTAGCGTATGTTTGTAGGGTTGTCGGCGGCGAGCTGAGGGCTGGTACCGACGCCAAGGACGTGAGATGCTTTCCCATAAAAGAGGTTGAAAAAATGGGGTTGGCGTTCGATCATGCCAAGATTCTTAGGGATGCGGGAGTAATTTGAAGGCTTGGTGTACTCATTTTTCGATGCGATTTGATTTTTTCTACCTGGGCCGGTAGATTATCATGTAGGGGAGTCCCTGGTAGTAGATTACTAGTTCTCTTTGGTAGAGGGGGCTGGTTTCTAGGTGTAGCAGGGTGGTTATTGGCACGTATCTGAAGAGGCTCACGAAGATTGCGCCCACGTATCCGCTGTTCGCCCAGTCGTCGAGCCATGAGGGGATGTTTGGGATCCATAGGCACAGTCTATCGGTGTAATGGGTGGCCATTGGGTAAACGTTTGTCAGTATTATCTGCCATGGGTACGTTGTGTACTTTAGGTATTCGTACACGCCCAGGGGTTGCGTTAACCCGGGGTCGCTGCGTACAACGTAGACTCCGACGAATCCCCCCGTAACGTTTAGCATTAACAGTAGGACCGCTAGGTTCCTCTTCCCTTTCAGGAAGCTTTTCTGCACTCTTTTTAGGATGTTTCCGTTGAACTCGTTGGTGAGGAGTATGGCTAAGCCTAGCCCAGTGAGAACGCTGAAGGCGGGTAAGGAGGTCTGGTTGTATCTGAAGAAGTCCACAAGCCGCGAGTTTGGCATGAGAAGCAGGTAAGCTACCATGAACATAAGTATCCAGAAGAGCAGGGTTTTACCCGCAACGCTTTCCCTCTCGATTTTCGACGCTATGTAAAAGTATGAGAACAGGAACCCCGGTATGAAGATCGGGAGCACGGCGTACGCTACTGACTCCAAGTAGAACAGGATGAACTGTAGGGGCGTTGGGGTGATGAAGGGGACAACGTACGGTGTTCTGCTCCACGTTTGTGTTGACGTGAAGAACACTCTGATGAATCCCAACCATTCCCCCGTGTTCATTTTGCTGTGATAGAGCCAGGGAACCGCCGTTAGGAGGGCGCAGAGTATTCCTAGGTAGAGCCATGGAGACTTAAGTGTTCTCTTAACACTCTTGGAGAACACTACATAGGCTAAGCCCACAAGCAGGATGAGCGCTCCGGGATATCTTGAGAGGAAGCTCAGGGTCAGCGAGACACCCGCGAGGACATAGTACTTGGGGTTTCTTTGAGCTCTTACCACGAAAAGGAGGAAGAGGGACGAGAAAACGATGAAGGGAACCTCGCTGAGAATCCCCCAACATATGATCAGGAACGTTAGGCCGCATGTCAGGGCCAAGGCGGAGAATTTCCCAACGGTTTCGTTATAAAGTTCCTTTCCTAGGAGGTAGACTGCGTAGATGCCTGCCAGGGAAATCAGGAAGGTGACCATCTGGGCGACTATAATGTTCGGCGTTGTAACAAGGTAGGCGAGATAGATTGTAAAGGACAGCAGGGGGACTCTGGCGAAGTCCAGCAGCACTTGGAGTGGCTGGTGACAGAAAAAGCCAAAGTAGTAAAAGTCGTTCGCCAGGTTGGCGTACACGGCTTCGTCCCACGTTAGGGGAACCGGGAATGCTGATAGCACTCCTCTGATACCGTTGACCACGACAATAATGGTGAGTATCCAGTCCATTTTTGAGCGTAACGTTTCAAGCATTCGAACCACCCGAAAATATTACTATCATTGTTACACCTCTCATAAAAATTCTTCTATGAACCCCAAGCGGTGTGCTGTGTATTCGAGTGCCTGTGCGATTCATGTTGCTTCTCTATTTTTGGAATTTGCCCTTTATGAGCCACCAGAGGCAGATGACTCCGTCCTTCCATCCTATTTTGGCTTTACCCTTTTTCCGGTAAGAGTAAGAGATTGGTACTTCTGTTATTTTCTTGCCTTTTTTGAGCAGTTTCACCGTTATCTCTGGTTCGAATTCGAATCCTCTGGATTCTAGGGAGACTCCCTCGAGGTCGGTTCTGAAGAAGGCCTTGTACCCCGTCATCATGTCCGTGATTGAGTTTCCGTAGAGGATGCGGGTCGCCCAGGAGAGAACCCTGTTTCCGATGTTGTGTGAGAAAGACATGCCCTCCGGTTTTCCGAGAAACCTTGAACCGTACACTACGTCGGCTTCCCTTTTTAACAGGGGGGCTAGAAGCAGGGGGATATCCTTCGGGAAGTATTCGAGGTCCGCGTCCTGAATCACTACAATGTCCCCGGTCGCGTGTTTTAGTCCCGTTTGAATCGCTTTCCCCTTACCCTGATTCTTCTCGTGTAACAGTAGCTTGACTCCCGTCTGCGTTCTGATCTTTTCAACTGAGCTATCCTCGGACCCATCGTCTACAACTATTATCTCCTTGGGATATCCTAGGTCAACGCTTTTAACCATGTTTATTACTTCGAGTATGCTGTTTTCCTCGTTGTAGCAGGGAATCAGAATCGTTATTCTGGGTTTTTTCACACCTAGACCTCCGAACCTTTCAGCCCCTTTGACAGTGTTTCCACGCTCAAAGAATATATAGCTTTTTATTGGGTTTCCCGTTATTCGGTTTTCTCTTCGTCGATTTCGACGGAAGCCTGTTTCTGTGTTAGAAACTTTATACCCACCCCGTTGTAAATAATGGACGGGATACCAGTCACCGAACAGTAGGCGAATCTGATTATGTGGTCCAACAGGGCGAACGCGGCTCCTAGGCTCAAGGGTAGAACAAGTGCGACTCCTAGGCTGAGGGGTAGGGCGGAGCCGGTTCCCAAGCTGAAGGGACCCGACATGGAGAGTATGAAGCCAACGCTCAGTTCATAGATCCCGAATCCTCCGGGTAGTATAGGAATTAGCTTTGAGAAGAATCCTATGGTGGATGCCAGAAGGCAGATCTCTATGGGGAGAAAGAACCCTGTGCTGCGAGTTACGAAAATGATTGAGGTCGCGTCGAGTAGCCATATTGGGATGGATAGGACTGCCACCGCGACTAGTATTTTGGGTTTGCGGTAAAGCTGCGCCATACCCACTTTGAACCCGATGACGAATAGGGAAAGATTCTCGTAAAGCCTGCTTGATATGTGTCTCGTGAACCCGATCATCTTTTCACCGTAAAGGATGAATGCAAGTATCAGTCCTAGCAGTGCAAATCCAAATATGAAGGCTATTAGAATGACGTTTCTGTAGCCCTCTGGTATGGAAACATTCAGGCATATTACCCCGAAGAGGACGGATGCTATCAGAACCATGGCGAAAATGTCGAAGATCCTCTCAACGGCTACCGTTGAGGTGCTCTCACCGAGCGACATTTCCTTCTCCTTATCGTAGAGGAGATATATCCTCACGAGGTCGCCTATCTTTGCGGGTGTAACCTCGTTAACAAACCACCCCGACCAGAGCATGGTCACAGTGTAGGGAACCCCGATGTTGTGGTTGGTTGCTTTGACTATGGACTTCCAGCGCACAGCTCTCAGGAGAAACGTGAGAGAGTACACCCCGATAAACATCATAATCCAGTAAAGGTTCATTATGCTGATGAGAAACAGAATAAGGTCTACCCCAATGTACTGGATGAGGAAAACCAGTACAACGGCCGTAGCGACGATTGATAGAATTCTGACTATCAGCCATTTTGATACTTTCAAGGTGTTTTCACTCCATAGGAAGATGCTTTACTCTTACCCTTAAAGAGAATATAAATGTATAGATTACAGCATTAAGTGTAATTAAACTTTCCACCAGGCTCATGCTCCTTTCTGTATTCCTTTTTTAGGTGGTTCAACCCGTTTTGGCCATTGATTTTTTTCTGTAGTAGTTGTAGAGTGCTGAAAGAACCCTCGCGTCTCTTCTTGGTGTGGGATAAACGGCTATTCCCATCTTCTCTAGTTCCTGTGCGCTCTTCGTCCACTCTATCACCGCCTTGTCGGTTGCCGCCGTGGTTCCCGTAACAATTATTGGCTTTGATGTTTCTATGTTTTTGAACGCGTCCCGCGGCTCGATGGTTCCCGTGAAGTGAGGAATTATCAGGATAAGGCAGTCCACGTTTTCATCCTTTGCAATGCTTTTCAAGACCCTGTTGTAGGCTTCGATTATTCCGATGTTCTGACAGGCTGTAAACATGTCTATCGGGTTCTGGACGTTTAGCCAGTTCGGCGATATCTCACTAACACTGCTCAGGGTTTCTGGTGAGAGTTCAGCTAGCTCTAAACCGTACTCCTCACAAGCATCCACTAGCAGCGCCCCGAAACCTCCGGTGAAGGTTAGAATCCCAACCCTGTTTCCTTTTAGGGGTGGCAGCACGTTGAACCCTTTCGCCGCGTCTGTCCACTCGTCGATGTCTCTCACCCTGATTAAACCCGCCTGCTTGAACGCTGCCTCGTTTACCTCGCTGCGGCCCGCCAGTGAACCCGTGTGGGACTGGATAGCCTGTGAGCCCTTCTCGCTTATCCCAGACTTTAATACTATGATCGGCTTCTTCTTGGAAACGCTGCTCGCCACACGCATGAATCTCCTGCCGTCACGAACACCCTCCACGTGCAGGGCTATCACCCTCGTCTGCGGATCGCTGCCCAAGTATTCCAAGGTGTCCGCGAAGTCCACATCGCACATATTCGCCAGGTCAATGATGTGGCTTACTCCCCCAACCAATTCTGAGTAGTACTTCGCACAGGCTATGAATGTTCCAGTCTGACTTACTATGGCGACGCCGCCCGGGATAATGTCGTGATGCGGGGCGAAGGCGGTGTCAAGCTTTTTTCTCGTGTTCAGTATCCCCTGAGAGTTGGGTCCTATGATTCTGATGTTGTATTTCTTCGCGAGT